>JBPCLX010000298.1:0-5690 GCA_051002815.1 Gemmatimonadaceae bacterium | reverse complement strand
GAACAGGTGCCATGAGCAACGTGTAATTTTCTGACGCGTTACACCTCGCCCATGTAGCGCCGCAGCATGGCCTTGCCGCTGTCGAGGGTCAGCGACTCGAATCACGAGCATCGAGCCAATTTTTGATAGAGGAAAGGTCCCTCGCTGTAACGAAATCATGCACAGGAATGGTTCGAAGCAGCCGGCGAAGGTGAAGCGCGCCAGGATGTTCCGTTTCGCCCTGGTGCAGCAGTGCGCGCAATTCCGGCTGCTCGGCGAGCGTGCGAGGATACGCGGCGGTCACGCCGAGCCGTGAGGCCGGCGGGCGGTCTCCGGAAATCAGTGCCGGAAGCCGCAGCATGCCACTGACACCACCGGCGATACTCGTTATGACCTGCACGTCGGATGCCGTGTCGGCGGAGAGAAATGCGGCTCGCTGGCGACGGCGCGCAGCAGCCGGGTCCGCCAGCTCCAGCGCACCCCGCACCATTGCCGCTGCAGACGTGGCGAGCGGGATCGGCTCGTGAGCCGGGTGATACACCATTTCGCCCAGCTTTAGCGATGGAAGCGCCATCGGAATGCCGTAAACCGATGGGCGGCCCAGGAGCCACTGTGCCGCGGCAGCGGCCAACTCGCGAGTTCCGCGCCGATGTGGTCCGGCACTGCGCACGTTCGCGAGTTGGTCCGCGGCGGTGGCGCCGATGGCCAACAGCGCTCCCCCGCGCCCGCCGGTCATTCCCTTTCCCCGGCCAAAACTGAGCACCGCCAGTGGCCCGAACCCACCTAACTTGATGTCGCCCAGCCTGCCGGCCGCCCCCTGAGCCGCATCCTCGATCAACGCCGCCCCGTAGCGAGCGGCCAGCCTCGACACCGCGGGCACGTCGGCGGGGAAGCCAAAGAGGTGTGTAATCACCATGGCATCAACACCCCGTCTCAGCACGGCTTCCACCGACTCCAGATCCGGACTGAGCGTGAGCGGATCCAGATCGTACAGCCTCACGCGAACCCCGGCGAACCGCGCCGCCGCGGCGAGATCCACGCACCCATACGCCGGATAGGCCACCGTGCCTCCCGTTCCCGCCGCCAGACGCAAGGCCAGCACGAGTGCGGAGGTGCCGCTATCGGTGAGAACCGCGGACGAGGCGCCGTACCGCACGGCAAGCGCGCTGGTCAGCCTTACATGCGCCTCATCTCCGCCGCGCACTGCCGCGAAGGCGCCGCGCAGCAGACTATCTGCGATCAACGGGGAAGAAACGGGAAGCTGATGCCGTCCGATCACGGGATGCCGCGCACGATCCGCGGACCGAGCGCGGTGGCGACACGCTCGGGCAGCCGGCGCCAGAGCCGCGGGCCCCACGCGTATGCGCCGTCAGTCGGTGACGGCGTACCGGCCTCGGCGTGGCGCGAGACCCCATACCACCACAGCGACTCGTCGCGGGTACCCCACTGGCTCTTGAACCGGTGAGTGGTGCTTCCGGGGGTGCACCGGCCAAAGTTGAATAACCGCATCCCTTCGAGGCATGCACGTTCGATGAACGCCCAATACAGCCCCATGTTCGGTGAGATTCGGCTATGCGCGCGGAGCGATGAGGCCCAGGTGATCTCGACCTCCTCGCCCCAGCGGAAGCCCGCTCCGCAGGCAACCGGCTCGCTGCCTAACCACGCGACGGCGAACCACGCCGTCTCCCCCAGTCTGTCGGCGATCGCCTCGAAGTAGGCGCGCGGCATCACCGGTGTGCCGAGGTCGCGCATGTGGCGCGCGAACACACGGTAGAAGGGCTCCACCTGGTCCCGGCCGAAGCGCACCACCACGCCTTCCTTGCGCGGGCGGCGCACCTGACTGCGCAACTTGGCGTCGAATCCCTTGAACACCGCATCGGGATCGCCGGGCTGCAGGTCGAGCACGACGGTGATCTTGCGGTGCGAGACGGGGATGTCGAGCGGAAGCTCGATGCGGCTACGCAGTTCCAGCCGCTTGACGCGGCCGGCCGTCGCCATCTCGGTGGCATTCGCTGCGAGCAGGCGCACCGCAGCTTCGCTCCCCAACGGGCCACCGTAATTGAGATACGGCATCGAAACGAGATAGTGGCCGAACAGCACACTGCGCACGCGCACCAGCGGAAGAATTCCGGCGAGTGACCCATGGGCGTCGCGCGCCGCAAGGTACCGGCAATCGTGCCCGAATACCGTGCCCAGCACGTCTCGCCATCCTGCCATGTGACACGCGGTACCGCCCTTCGCCTGGTGTACGAAAGCATCCCATTCGTCCGCCGGCGTCGTGTTGGTCTCCAGCGTAAGGGTCACGCCGTCACCATCACCGGGCTGGCGCCCAGCGTCACGGCCGGCCCGATGGACGCCCGATCGCCTAACCAATCGTGCACCGATCCGAAGCGGAACTCCTCCAGCAACCGCTCGAGGCGGGGCGCTACCCGCTCCAGATTTCGATAATGGCGCATTTGGGCCAGCCACGACACGGGCAGTCGCGGCTGCTCGGGATCGAGCTCCCAGGGATGGATGTAGCACATTGCCGGGCTGCCACTCTCTACGTGCTGCCGCAGCGCACGCTGCATCAGACCGAGCGGCAGTTGCCGCAGATAACCGCCGCCGGCGGCCGGGAGCCGCAGTCCCGCCAACGAAGTCGTGGCGAGCGGCAGTTCCGTAATGGGACCCGACGGCGTGCGGATTACATGTGGGATCGTGAGCGCCGATGGGTAGCCGTAACCGGGCCGGCGGATGGGAAACAGACTCGAGTCGTACTGGTGTCCTTCCTCGATCAGCACTTCGAGGGCCCACTCGTGTCCAGGAGTAATGGAGAAGCTTGGCGCGCGAAATCCGGTTACCGGAGCACCTATACAGTCCTCGAGAGTACCCTTGGCGCGCCGGATGTCGGCACGCATTTCTTCGCGCGTGAGAGTGGGGATGCGGCGATGCCAGTGTCCGTGTGATGCCACCTCGTGTCCCTGGCCGGCGATCTGCCTGACGAGATGCGGATTCTGTTCAGCCACCAGCCCCAACGTGAAAAACGTGCCCCGAACTCCGTGCCGGCCAAGCAACTCGAGCACCCGCTCGGTACCGACCGCCACCCGCGAAGGGTGCGTCTCCCACTGATCGCGCGGCACCCATCGCTCGAAGCCGTTGACGTGGAAATGCTCCTCCACATCGACGGAAAAAAAGTGGGTGACTCGATCCGCACCGCTCGCGGGCTGCACGGTGGCACTGCTACCGGAGTGCAACCGGCGCCTCTTCACTCCGCATCTCGTCGCTGATCGCACGCGACGCCGCCGTGTCGCACCGCGGGGCGGTGAACGCGGACCGGAGATCAACCGGCGTCCGGCCGGGCCGAGCTATGCGCTGAGCGAGCGTCAGTGTCCAGGAAGTGAGCGCGAGCAGCGGGGTCGGGTACCACACGACCCGCAGACCCGGTCTTACGGCGCGGCAGCGGCGCACAAGCTCCCGCCTGGTCGCGGGGGTGGGGTTGATCGCGTGGCTCACCGCCGGTGCCTCAGCGAAATGGGTCGCGATCCACGCGACCATATCACCCGCCCACTCCACGTCACAGATGGGAATGGTCGACGACGGGCTGCCCATGGCCAAAAAGACTCCGCCTATCGCCCGTCCCAGCTTGCCGGGAGGCTCATACGCGCCGCCCGCCGGAATGAGTGCCCCAGGGCGAACGATTCGCACCTCGAGCCCGTGCGTCTCTGGCGCTGCAGCGGCAATGCGTTCCGACTCCAGCTTTCCGTACACGTAAGCGCCCCGGCGGCGGCCATCGCGCTCCAGCATCGACTGCTCCGAAAGCGGTTGCCGCGCATCCGCATCGATCACCGCCAGACTGCTTACGTGCACGAGCTGACGCACGCCTGACGAGACCATCGCGTCGAGCACATTCCGCGTGGCATCGATGGAATTGCGCTCGTGAGCATCCCAGCTGCCCGCCGTCTCCGCCGCGCAGTGCGCGACCGTGTGAATACCGGCCGGAAGGTCGATCGAGCCGCCGCCCAGATCGGCCGCCGCGTAATGCACTCCGGCCAGCCGCTCCGCCGCGGGTGGAATGCGCCGTGAGAGCACCAGGGGCGTCTCCCCTCGCGCCAACAGCGACGACACGACTTCCCGTCCCAGCATGCCGGTCCCGCCGGTGACCGCGATCGTCGGCGGATTCACCGACTCCTGCACCATAGGATGGCTGCCGGCGAGCGCGTGACGCACCATGTCGCACAAGGCGACGGTATGGCGGATGTTGGCCACCGAAACCGGCGCCGCCTGCTCTCCTCGCGTCTGCGCGTAGAAGGCGGCGAACGCCTCGGCCAATCCCGGATAGCTGCGCTGCTTCTTGAACAGGCGCCGGCCGAGGCTTGCTGCGCTGCCGGTAGACAAGGTCCAGGCCCGCTGGAACGGGTCCAGAATCTTGTCTATCGTCGAACCGGCGCCGAGTTGCGGCACGACGATGCCACGAACGAAGTCGAGCGTCACCGAGCCACGTGTCCCCACCACCTTGACGTACGAATCCACGGGACGCCCCGACAACGTGACGGTGAGCATACCGGTGGCGCCGCCTGACGAGATGATCGCTCGCGTCTCGCCGCGCGCATCGGCGCGCAGCCCATGCACTTCGATCTTCGATTCGGGGCCATCAGCTCCAAGAAAGTGCACCAGCAGGTACACCGGGTGCGGCAGAATGTCGAGCAGCTGCTCCTCCGCAGTGAACGGGGTACGGCCGTCGGCCCGCCGCGCCTGTCGAAAGGCGAAATAGCTCTCGACGTGCACGATGTCGCCGAGGTACGGCACAAGATCGGACGCAAGCAACGTAGGCCGCTCGAACAGCAGCTGATGTCCCGCGCACACCTGACGCCCATTCGCCGCGGCCTTCGCGAGCAGCGCTTCAGCTTCAGCCGAGGACTCGGCGAACGGCTTCTCGACGTAGATGTGGGCTCCGCCGTCGAGCGCCGCGGCGGCGACCGAAGCGTGTGACTTGGGCGACGTGACCACGTGTACCACGTCCGGTCGCACTTCGCGCATCAGCGCGTCGATATCCGTGAACGATGGAACACCCAGTTCCTCGCCAAGGCCCCGCGCAAACTCGGCCGAGCTGTCAGCGACGGCGGCCAATGTGGCGACGGAAGGCAAGCGGCGGATCGCCAGCGCGTGATGGCGTCCCATCTTTCCAGCGCCCACGACGGCGACGCGAAGCGGTTCTGACACTTGCACTAACTCCTATTCATGCGGCGCCGCTCCGATCATCATCGAGGCGGCGCTGTGAAAACCAGTCGAGCGAACGCTGGCCGAAGCGCAGGAGACATGCCACGCCCGGAGTTACGTTACTCGTTTGGCAGCAAAGAGTTGCGCAACCCCGGATTTTGTGGCCGCCAGTACCTGTTGCCACGTTGCCACGGCCCCCTCCCGATTTTACGGTCACCATGCCGCGAACCATGGATAGCACAATCCCCGTTCGGTGCCGAGCTGCAGGCCGCTGTGACCCCATCGGGCTCGATTTCCCGCTGAATATAGCTTTGTTCGTACCGGCCAGTGCCTTGCAAATGGCTTGCGAGAGCGGCAGTCGGCAGCTTGCCCCGAGAGGGTCGCTCCATCACAATTGATACGGTGCCCACACTGCTCAGCGCGCTCGCGCAGCTCACCGCCATTCTCAAGACGGCATTGTTCGTCGTCGCCGCATTACTGGCAGTCGTATTCCTAGTCGACTGGCTCGTTCGCAC
>JBPCLX010000297.1:0-4036 GCA_051002815.1 Gemmatimonadaceae bacterium | reverse complement strand
CAACGCTTCCTGCAGCAATCGTCGGCCGCGGAACAGCCGGGATCGGACGGTCCCGATCGGGACGCCGAGCACCCGCGAAGCGGTGTCGTACGACTGATCCTGCACATCCACGAGAATGACTGCATCGCGGAACGCATCGGGGAGGTCGCCCAGCGCCCGTTCGACGGCGTCCGCGAGATCCACGCGCACGAATAGATCGCCGAATCCACTCTGCTGCGCGGAGGCGTGCACGGCCGCGGCGGCCAACGCCTCGAGGTCCGGATCCTCGTAATGCACCTGCCGCGCTTCACGCTGTCGCGTGCGCAGAAACAGGTTCCGACAGATCCGGAAAAGCCACGCGCGGCACTCCGTGCCGACCGTGTACTGGGTCCACGACCGGTAAGCCCGGAGGTACGTCTCCTGGACCAGGTCGTCCGCGTCGGGGTCGTTTCGGGTCAGGGACAAAGCATAGCGGGCGACGTGCGGAAGCCAGGGCAGCGCCTCACGCTCGAAATCCCGATCCTTCTGTCGTTTTGCCGCGTCGTCAGTATGCATGGCGGGGTGGCAAGACACCGCGGCGAGAATAGGTTCCGGAGGGCTGCTCGTCAGCAAGGTCAAGGGGCGACACGAGCGCAAAGCCTCGGTCGTTCCGCCGACCGGCTCCAAGCGAGTTCACTCTGGCCACGCGCGTGCGCGAGATCTTCGCTTGCGTTTCGCGCTCGCGCGCCTCGCAATGTCGCGGCTGCATCAACGTGCGCGCGATGCGTCGAGCGCCTCGACCAGGAGCTTCCGAAACAATGGGAGCGGAATCGCGCCCTCCACTCGCCTGCCCTGAATGAGAAACGTCGGCGTTGCGCGCACCCCCGCCTTGCGAGCGGCTTCGGTGGCCTGCCTGACCGAGTCGCGAATGTCGCGATCGCCGAGGCAGGCACCAAATTGCGCGGCATCCAGTCCGAGCTGCCGGGCCCACGCAAGGAACCGAGGGCGCGGCCGGCGAAGGGTCAGCCACTGCGAGCGCTCGGCGAACAACTGTTCATACATCGGCCAGAACGCATCCTGGCGCGAGGCGCACAGCGCTGCCGCCGCGGCATCGTCCGAATTGCGGGACAGCCCGAGCGCGACGGGGACCACCCTCCATCGGACGAGTCCCGTGCGAACGAACTCCGCGTCGAGCGCGGGATGGGTTTCGGCCGCGAAGCCCGCGCAGTAGCCGCAGCCGAAATCGGCGAACTCGATCACGAGCACGCGCGCATCGGGATTGCCGCGCTGTTGCCCGCCATCCTCGACGCGAGGGCGCGGTGCGGAGGCGGAATCGGGGCGATCCTGCGCCCGCGCCTCGCCACCGGGATCCGACGCGAGAAGTACAATTACGAGCAGTGCCGTTGTCGTCAGGCAGCGGCGCCTCGGGACGATGGGCGCCGCGGTCACGGCGCTCCCCATCCGATCCTGTACCCCACGCTCAGCGCGGAGCCGCTCGCAAGGTTGCGGCCGGCGACCGGCACGAGCGCGGTCAGCTCCAGCTCGCCGGGTCCCATCGCGCGGCCGAGCGTCGGGGTGATCTGCACCAGCCTCCGGCGCCCGCTCGAGAGTGCCACGCCCACGTGCCGTGGCTCGTTCCCCTGGAGATACTCGGCGGCGAACTCCCAGTGGAAAGTGGCCGCCCGCCCGCCTAGCGCGAGATGCGTGAACACTTCGTCGCCCGGCTTCCGATCGATCTCCTCGTTCGTCGCGCGCCAGCGCCGTCCGACCCAGCCCAGGACGTAGACGGGCACGGCTGCAAACGACCGGCCGCCTTCGATGCTCACCTCGAGATCGCGTTGCCCCTCGGACAGGGGGATGATGGTCGCGTCGACGGGAAACTCGCCGCCTGGCACCTTCGCGCCGACGCGAATCGCCAGCGGCAGATTCTCGATTCCTGCAACCGCCGGACTCAGACGAACCGCCATGCGCACATCACCGATTCCCGTGCGGGACCGGCTGCCGCCGGTATCTTCGTAATGCACGGAATGGAACGGTGCCTGGAGCCACACGTCGATGCCGCGGAACAGTCCCGTTGCGCCGGTCAGATAGAGCGAGGTCGTCCTGACGCGGCCATCCGCAATGAAACGCTGCCGGTCGCCTTCACCGGTGAAGAATTCGTCCGATCGTTGAGCGTAGGCTGAGACCTGCACCCAGCCGGTTCCGCGAGGCAGCGTGCCGATGCTCCCGCCGCCCGCCAGTGTGGGCGAGGAGTGGGGAGCACTGCAGATCGCCTGCGCCTGGGCCGGTGCTCCCCCGCCGAGCGCGAGCACGGCAATCAGCGGCACCGCCGACCACCTCGTAAGGCATCTCATCACCCTGTCCACAGCTCCGTCTCCGGATGAAAGTTGACCCAGGCGAACCAGTAGGCGACGTACGCCTGCGCGATCTCGCTGAGGCGAGTACCGGCCAGCGATCCGGAGATCGCGACACCCGCCACGCTCCAGGTGCTGCCGGTCTCCCTATCGACGATCCGGTCGCCGACGACTTCGAACGTGAGCGCGCTGCCGCCGGTTTCGGGAAGGAATGCCATTGCCGCCTGGGCGTCGCCGCTCCAGAAGACCACCACCGGGATGCTCCCGGCCTGGAGCGAAACGGCAGCAACGGTCCCCTGCTGCGCCAGCGTGCCGAAGGGGATCGCGATCCCTGCCGTGCCTGCTCCGGGGATGCCGAGCACCCGCTCCTTCGGCGGACGCCGCCTGTCGTCGAGCGGCACGGGGAAGAGCAACGCAGGATTGTCGATCACGGCGTAGTTGCCGTATGGATACAGCTGATAGTTCCTGGGGAATCCGGTGTTGGACGACACGACCCGGGTATCGGGATGCAGCGCGCGCCACCCGGCCCAGGTCATCTCGAGAATGGGCACCATCGTGAGGTCGGTGCCGTCGCCCGGACCGCAGCGGGCGCTCCGTGCCATCTGCGGCCAGAGCGACTCGTCCGTGCGCCGGTCGTACATGATCAGGTTGTTCATGAACAGCAGGCCCGACACGCCTAACTCCGCGCCGTTCAGCGGGGCACGATCGAAGGCGAGGCTCGACCCGGTGAGCGGGCAGTGGGTGACGGCGAGCGGTCGGCCCCCGACATCGAGATTCACGATTTCGTGCCACCAGAGGATGTTCAGCGGGATGGCGACGGTCTCCCCGCCGATCGTCAGGCCGATCACCCGGTCGGAGTCGCGTAAGTACTCGAGTCCGGCACCGCCAACCTGCACCAGCTCGGGATTGCTCAGCGCGGGGATGCCGTCCTTGCCGGGGCCACCATCGCGGATCAGCTCCCGGGGAATGCTGCAGCTGGTCGAGGCGGACGCGGTGCCGCCCGGCCCATCTGACGAACAGGCCGCAAGGCCAATGCTCATGATGAGAAGAGCCTTGCGGCACGAGGTGTCCAGGCGACCGACGTCCGTGTTTGGCATGTACACATTCGAGTTAGGCCTCGCGGCGCCACCGCGAGGGCTGCGAGCCGTGTTCCGGCGAAAACCCTGATCGCCACCCAAATGGCGGATGTCATCCGGTGATGGGCGAAACCGTCGGCGGAGGTGACATCACACACCCGGTTGGCGAGTCGAGTGCGTGCATCTAGGAGACACCACCAGCTCGCAAATCCTTCGATCGGCGGCCGCGGCCCGCGCCGCCGCGACGTGCGAGTTCCTGAGCACGTACTCCCGCGCGCCGGCCACGCGTCACTTCGCTCGAGACTCCGAACACCGCCCGGTTCGCACTATGCGGGCCCATCCTGCGGCATTTCAGCGTGGAACGGGAAGCAAGGGAGTCGCGATGTTCCGTTCGGGTGCTGCACCCTCGGGAGCCGCCGCCGGCTGGACGCGCTCGCCCACATTGCGTCGCGCACTTCCGCATCGTGCGGAACTTCTCGCTGGAGCCGCGTCTTGGCTCCACGCCATGACGAAGAGAGAGCGGATGAGAGGAGCGATGGCGCACTGTATCGGCAGCATCGGCGCTTGGCGCGACTGGTCGGAGGGCGCGGCTCGCGTGCCCCTCCAGGGCGCCGCGCGGAAGATGACGCTGAATGCGCTGCGCACACT
>JBPCLX010000296.1:0-3495 GCA_051002815.1 Gemmatimonadaceae bacterium | reverse complement strand
TGCCGACGAAAAACTCACCGCCCCAGATGGTTCCGTCATCGCCGAACCCGGTGCCATCGAAGGCGGCACCGACGACCGGCTCGTCAAACGCTCCCCGCTCCGCCAGGACGCTGGCGATGTGAGCGCGGTGGTGCTGCACCGCCAACCGCTGACCACAACGCAAATCGAGCGCGTGCGCCGCCGAGAAGTATTCGGGATGCAAGTCGTGAACGACGCAAACACTGTCCGGATTCACCCCATACATGGAAATCAGGTCGTCGATCGTTTCACGAAACGCCTCGGCGGCACCCAGGTGCGCGAGGTCGCCAATATGCTGGCTCATGACCGCCTCGCCGTTGACGACGAGAGTGACAGTGTTCTTCATGTCCGCGCCCAATGCGAGCGTTGGCGCGTCGAGGTTCATTCGCGCAACGCCGCGCGGTGCGTAGCCTCTGGACCTGCGAAGCAGGCAAAGACCACCGGCGCCAATCCTCGCGACCGAATCGTCGACTCGCCGCGCGATCCGTCGCCCGCCAATCAGAAAAACGTCGGCTATGCCAGCGAGTTGGCGGAGTGCGTCGTCATCCCGGTACGCGATCGGCTCGCTGGAGCGGTTCGCACTCGTCATCACGAGCCTGTCCGGCGCGCCTTCGGCGAAAAGGAGAGAATGAAGCGGAGTGTATGGCAGCATTACGCCGAGCTCGCTGCTGTCCGGCGCCACCCCGGCGAGGTTTACCAATGCGTGGCCGAGCACTATCGGGCGGGCGGAAGAGCAAAGCAGATCTTCCGCCTCTTGCGTGAGCTCGATCGTTCGACGCGCCGCCTCGCCGTCGCGCACCATTACGGCAAAGGGTTGCTCCTTTCTGAACTTTCTCTCACGCAAAGTCGCCACCGCGGAAGCGTTGCCCGCGTCACATGCCAGGTGGTAGCCGCCGATCCCCTTGATCGCGGCGATCAATCCCGATGTGAGCATGTGCGCGACGTCGCGAATCGCATCTCTGCCGCGAGCGATCGTCGTCGTTCCATCGTGGAGCTGGTAGTCCGGCCCGCAGTATGGGCAGGCAACGGGCTGGGCATGAAAGCGCCTGTCTTCAGGATCGTGAAACTCGTCGGAGCACGCCTCGCACATCGGCCACTCACGCATTGTCGTCGAGCTGCGGTCGTACGGCAGCGCCTCGACGATCGAGAATCGGGGACCGCACGCAGCGCAATTCACGTACGCATAGCCGGCGCGCCGACTCGAAGGCCCCAACATCTCTGCGAGGCACGCGGCGCAAGCCGGAAGATCCGGGCAAATGCCGGCCGTCGGAGCGACACGCTGCTGGCTATTCGCGATGAGGAAGGTCGTGAACGGTCCGGGTTCCGCCCCCGTGACCTCCACCGCGTCTATTCCAGCCGCTTCCGGCGCTCGAGCGACCAGGTCGCGCGCGAATGCCACGAGCGATTCCCGTCTGCCCTCGGCGTGGATACGCACGCCATCGGCGTCGTTCAAGACCCACCCGGTCAGGTCATGCTCACGCGCGATTCGGAATACGAATGGTCGAAAGCCAACGCCCTGAACTACGCCGCGAATCCTGAAGGACTGCGCGGAAAGCTCACTCAAGGTTCGGCGACCGTGCAGCCGCGCCCCTGCCACCCGATCTGTACGACGCGACCGCGCTCGACGAGAACCGGAATGGTACGCTGCCCATTGGTGAGATCGATCATGCGCCGCCTGGCCTCGACATCGGTTTCGACGTCGTACTCGACGAAGTCCCGTCCTTCCCACAGCAGCTGCTCCCGCAGCTCGGTCGTGTACTGGCAGCCGGCGCCGCCATAGAGTTCGACCTCGACCGCCTGGGATTCACTCTCCGGCTTCATTGGTTGGTCACATCAATCGCATCGCGCATCACGTGATAGATCGAAGCCTGCGCCTCCTGAATGCGGGGCACGTAATCCGAGCGCACTATGACCGGAAAATCGGCCAGCCCACGGCGGAATATCTCTCCTCCGTCGTATCCCAGCAGCGCGACGACGGGCATCCCGCGCCTTTTGGCTTCCTCCAACGCAGCCATAATATTTGCCGATCCGCCACTGGTGGAGATGACGACAATGATGTCGTTGGGAGCCGCGAGCGCGATCAACTGGCGCAGAAAGATGGCCTCGGCGCCGATATCGTTGGCGATCGCGGTAATGCTGGCTGCTTCCATTGAGAGTGAGACAGCTGGGATCGGGTTCAGACCTCTCGGGTGGGCAATGCAGTCGATGGCGAAATCATTGGCGTCGGTGGCGGAGCCACCGTTTCCCAGAACGATGACCTTGCCACCGGCGCGCACTGCCGCCGCGATCGCGGTAGCCGCCTCGGCGATCGCCGTGGATTGCTCCGATGCAACCTGCTCGCGAAGGTCTGCCGTATCCGACGCCTTGATGCGAATCGACTCGGCGACGCTCTCCAGCAAGCCAGTCAGCTCCTGGCGTTCACGTCCGAGGTACGGGTACAGAAATCCAGCGTCACCCACGTCGTGCCCCATCTCTCCATGCTCGAAAAAGACGTGAACTGTCTCCCACAGTGTGTGGTACACGATCTCCATGATCTCCTGGTCGATGAACGCGTCGGGAGATGGTGGGCCGAACGAAAAATCTGCGCCCTCACCGGTCAGGGCGAGCGTCAGCACACCGGTCGCCCTGAGTCCCGCGAGCACTCTCGTTACCTCGGCGTCGCCGCCAGCGGGGGCGAAGCCCATGGCGATGTCCGCGGGGCGCGATACAGCTGGGGCCCACTGGGTGAATGCAGTCGAGAGGTCGAGCGCGGCAAGCGCGCGCTTGCCGACGATCACAGGGTGAACGAATTCGACGGATACGTGCTGGGCATCGGTAGCACATCCTCCCCGTCCGAACGCGAGCAATCTTCCGCCTACGAGAAAGCGCGCCGCGATTTCCTTTGAAGCAACTGCCAGCCGGATGGATTCGCGCGTGAAAAAGGCTTCCGAAAAAGGATTGCGCGCGAGGAGCGCCTCCGTGACGGCATTCGTTGACCGCGCCGCCACGGTCATGACCTGAGGCGAGCCGGGCCGAGCACGCCGTCGGTCACGTCAGCAGATTCGCGGGAGCGGGTCGCCGACGAGCATGTCTACCACCCGGGTGCCACCGTACGCCGAGAAGGAAAGCACCGTCTTGGCGGGGTCAGCGCGCACCTCTCCGATTATCGCCGCTTCCTCTCCGCCGGGAGCGCCGCGAACCGCGGCCAGTGCGTTATCCGCGTGCTCGGCAGCTACGACGGCGAGGAATTGACCCTCGCAGGCGCTGTGCATCGGCTCCAGGCCGAGCAGCTCGCACGCTCCCCTCACCTGTTCGCGTACCGGGACGGCTTCTTCAGAGACGGCGATCGCGACGCGCGCATCCCGCGCGAGCTCATTGAGCGCGCTCGCTATCCCGCCGCGCGTGGGGTCCCGCATCCACCGGATGCCCGCGCCCGCGGCACCGATCATCGCGTCGATCATCGGCAGCACTGACCTGGTGTCCGAGCACAGGCTCGCT
>JBPCLX010000295.1:0-4125 GCA_051002815.1 Gemmatimonadaceae bacterium | reverse complement strand
TGTTCGTCGATCTTTCTCGAGTGGTGCATCGAACAGAATTTCGGTCCGCACATCGCGCAGAACTCGGCGCTCTTGAAGTACTCGGCCGGCAGTGTCTCGTCGTGGTACTCGCGCGCGCGCTCCGGATCGAGCGAGAGCCGGAACTGCTCGTTCCAGTCGAACGCGTAGCGGGCGCGGGAGAGCTCGTCGTCGCGGTCGCGGGCGTTGGGTCGGCCGCGGGCGATGTCGGCGGCATGCGCGGCGATCTTGTAGGCGATCACGCCGTTGCGTACGTCTTCGGCATTGGGCAAGCCGAGGTGTTCCTTGGGAGTGACGTAGCAAAGCATATCGGCACCGTACCAGCCGATCATTGCCGCCCCGATCGCGCTCGTTATGTGATCGTAGCCGGGCGCGATGTCCGTAACCAGCGGCCCCAGCGTGTAGAACGGCGCACCATGGCAGATCTCCTTCTGCTTACGCACGTTCATCTCGATCTGCTGCATCGGGATGTGCCCAGGCCCCTCGACCATCACCTGTACATCGTGCGCCCACGCCCGCTTCGTCAGCTCGCCTAACGTCTCCAGCTCGGCAAACTGCGCGCGGTCGCTCGCGTCGTGCAGGCTCCCCGGCCGCAGCGAATCGCCCAGCGAGATGGTAACGTCGTATTGCGCGAGGATCTCGCACAGATCGTCGAACCGCTCGTAGAGCGGATTCTGCTTGCGGTGGTGCATCATCCAGTAGGCGTGCAGTGAACCGCCGCGGCTCACGATACCCGTCACCCTCCCGTACACCAGCGGCAGGTGCTCGAGCAGGATCCCGGCATGGATCGTCATGTAGTCGACACCCTGCTGCGCCTGGTGCTCGATCATCTGGAGCAGGTCATCGGCGGTGAGCTCCTCGACGCTCGACACCGATTCGATCGCCTGGTAGATCGGAACGGTGCCGACCGGCACCGTCGATTCTCCGAGAATTGCCTGACGAGTCCGGTCGATGTCGCGGCCGGTGCTCAGGTCCATTACCGTGTCCGCCCCGTAATGCACGGCCATCCGCAACTTGCCCAGCTCCGCGCCGACATCGGAGCTGACCGCCGAATTGCCGATGTTGGCGTTGATCTTCACGCTCGCCACGCTGCCGATGGCCATCGGTTCGAGCGCGCCTGACAAGTGATGAATGTTTGCCGGTATGATCAGCCGGCCAATCGCGATTTCCTGGCGCACCAGCTCGGGCTCGAGCCGCTCGCGTTCCGCGACGAACCGCATGGCGTCCGTGATGATGCCATCACGGGCGTACCGCATCTGCGTAACTGCAGGCATGGTGACTCCCTCCGCCGGTATGATCCGGATCAGGTTCTACGGGACTCTCTCAGCTCGGCGCGACTGTGCGCCCGGCACCCCGGTCACCTAGAAAGCTAGCATCCAAGCCGGCATCAATGTCGCCAAGCCGGCATCAATGTCGAAGGCTTTCCTAGATGAGGCGGATTGGGCGGATGAGGCGGATCTGATCGATGCCTATTGGAGGACTGTTGCGAAAATTCGGCTCTTCCGGCTTTTGAGTGGGTGGTCGTGGATTGCCGCCGTTCACAACTCCACGATTTTTAACGCGGAGGTCGCGGAGGTTACGCAGTGGACGCAGAGATTTTCGGGGTCGAGGGGTTTAACTGGTATTCCGAGGTTCTTCAGGAACCTCAGAGAGTCGTCCTCGAGATGCGCCCTTGTGCGAGATGCGCCTTGTGAATGTTGGTCAACAGCAAAACACACGGTTGCCCAATTTCAACAAGGACGGATCAAGACGCTGCGCCAAATTCTCTGCGACCTCTGGCTCAGCTCTCGGAGCGCTGATTCCGCTCCGTGACAATCCGCCTCATCAGCTCAATCAGCCTCATCAGTTGAAAACTTCGTCATTGATGCCCGCTACGACTGACTTGATGCCCGCTACGACTGACTTCATGAGAGGCTCGCGCTGCGTGCGGCGCTGGGACATTGCATCCCATATTCGAACACGCCGGAGATGAAACTCGCGACCAGTCACAGGCGTAAGGGACTGTCGTTCATAAGGATGCGCTATTGACTGCCGATGGCACGGCCCTTCCCTAAGGGTACGTGCACGCTCCACCCTCTCGAACCTCACGAACGCGTGGATATTCCTCGCCCGCAGAAAAAGAAATACGGTCGGTATATCGCCATTGGCGGCGGCGTCGCATTGCTCGCGATCGTCACCGTCGCGCTATCGCAGCTGGAGCCTGCCGCACCGTCGGTCGAACGCGCCACTATCTGGATGGATACGGTGGAGCAGGGCGAGCTCGTACGGCAGGTTCGCGGTCCCGGCACCCTGGTTCCCGAGCAGATGTTCTGGATCTCGGCGGTAACCGCCGGTCGTATCGAGCAGCGGCACGTGCGCCCCGGCGCCACCGTTCAGGCCGGAGAGCTGCTCCTCGAGATGAGCAACCCCGACGTTCAGCTCCAGGCGCTCGAGGCGGAGCGGCAGCTCGCCAACGCGCTCTCATCCATGGTGAGCCTCCGCACTCAGCTACACTCCGAGCGGCTCAGCCGCCGGGCACAGGTCGAGCAGATTCGCACCCTTTCGCTGGAAGCGGACCGCCGCGAGGCGCTCATGATCTCCCTCGGGGAGCGGAATCTCGCTTCGTCGAACGAGGTTCTGGCTGCCAAGGAGTCGGCGAACGAGCTTCGGATGCGCCTACAGCTCGAACAGGAGCAGTTGAGTACGCTCGAAGCTTCCCTGGAGCGGCAACTCGCCTTGCAGGACGAGAACGTTTCCCGGCAGCGCGCGGTGGCTCAGTTCCAGCGCGATCGAGTGGCCTCGATGCAGGTGCGCGCCGGCTCTGAGGGCGTTGTGCAGGAGCTCGATTGGGAGGTTGGCCAGTGGGCGAATTCCGGCGCGGTGCTCGCGCGCGTCGCTCAGCCCGGCAAACTCAAAGCCGTGCTGCGCATCCCGGAAACACAGGTCCGCGACATAGCAGTCGGCCAGCCGGCAACCATCGACACGCGAAACGGCCTCGTAAAGGGGAACGTGATGCGGATCGATCCGGCGAGCGTGAATGGCACCGTCACAATTGAAGTGTCGCTCCCCGACTCGCTGCCGCGCGGTGCCCGTCCCGACCTTTCAGTGGACGGCACTGTGGAAATCGAGCGGCTGGAAAACGTGATGCACGTCGGCCGTCCCGCGTTTGGCCAGGCGGAAAGCCAGGTCGGAGTATTCAAGCTGGAACCGAACGGAAAAGAAGCCGTACGTGTCTCAGTACGGCTTGGCCGCAGCTCCGTTAACGAGATCGAGATCGTGAGCGGCCTCCAACCCGGAGACGTAATCATCCTGTCTGATCTCTCGTCGTTCGACTCGTCCGACCGCATCCGCATCAATTGACCGGCCGCTCGGCCCCCCCTCAGGAGATCGTCATGGAGACAGCGCAGGCTTCGCTCATCAAGCTCGACGGCGTGAGCAAGGTGTTCCTCACCGATGAAGTCGAGACGCACGCCCTCGCCAGCGTGCATTTGCAGATCAATGCGGGCGAGTACGTCGCCATCGCCGGCCCTTCCGGCTGCGGAAAGACGACGCTGCTCTCGCTGCTGGGGTTGCTCGACACGCCGTCCGGTGGCGAGTACTTCCTCGATGGCAAGCCGGTGGCCTCGCTGTCGCCGTCGGAGCGCGCGCGCATTCGCAATCGCGAGATCGGCTTCGTATTTCAGGCGTTCAATTTGATCGGAGACCTGACCGTTTACGAGAACGTGGAGCTCCCGCTTACCTATCGCGGCATGGCCTCCACCGAGCGCCGCCAGCGCGTGCAGGAAGCGCTCGAGCGCGTGGGAATGTCGCATCGCATGAAGCACTATCCCTCGCAGCTCTCGGGCGGTCAGCAGCAGCGCGTCGCCGTGGCGCGGGCGATCGCCGGCAAGCCGTTGATTCTCCTTGCCGACGAGCCGACAGGAAATCTGGACTCCCGAAATGGCGAGCAGGTCATGGGGCTCCTCGCCGAGCTGCATCGCGAGGGCGCCACGATCTGCATGGTGACGCACGATCCGCGTTATGCGCGCCACGCCGAGCGCACGCTGCACCTGTTCGACGGCCAGGTAGTGCGCGACGAAAGCGGTGCATCGGCGGACGAGTTGGAGCAGAGCGGATTCGACATGCACT
>JBPCLX010000294.1:0-2987 GCA_051002815.1 Gemmatimonadaceae bacterium | reverse complement strand
CCTGCGCGAATGCGGCCCGGTCGTCGATGCGCAGCAACTCGTCGTCGTGGCCTGGGGCGAGAGTGCCTACCGAGTCGGGACGCAACGGATCATCGACAGCGGCAAGAGCCAGACCCTCACCGGCCACGGCAACGGGAATCGGTGCTCCGAGCGCGACTACGCCATCTTCGGCGGCGCGGAGCAGGCGGGCGAACGACGAAGTTTCCATCAAAGGCGCGCTGCCATCGGCGAGGATGAACATACCGGGCATACCAAGTGCCCGCCGAGTGGCCTGTGCATCTTCTCCTTCCCGTACCGACACGGCTTCGACGGTCACCGCGGGGTCGGGAGGCAGAGTCAGCACGCTCTCCTCTCGATGAAGCACGGTGATGAGCGAGGGAGGTGGATCCACCGCCGCGAGCGCGGCGATGACGTGCCAGAGCACCGGTCTCCCGGCGAGAGGATGCTGGTATACCGAGATTCGCGACTGGTAGCGCACGGCCGGATCCAGCGCTGCGATGACGCAACGCCAGTTCACGAGTCGCGCAGTATCACGTTGTCGATGAGCCGCGTTGAGCCGATGCGGACCGCAAGGGCGACGATGGTCCCAGGAGTCGCCGTTTCGGCGCGGCGGAGCAGGATCGGATCCATGATTGCAAGATACTCGATGTCCATGCGCCCGGCCGTCAGCAACTCCGCGCGTCCGAGCTGCTCCAGCCGCGTTCCGTCTCGCTCTCCGGCGGCGAACTCGGCTGCAACGAGATTCAGCGCTCTCGGAATAGCTTGTGCCCGTGTGCGCTCGTCAGGCGACAGGTAGGCGTTGCGGCTCGACAGAGCCACCCCGTCGTGATCCCGTAGAGTCGGGGCGACTACGATCCGACTGGGGATGTCGAGGTCGCGTACCATTGCCTGAACCAGCGTGGCCTGCTGGATGTCCTTTTGGCCGAACACCGCCACATCGGGTTGCACTATGTTCAGCAGCTTGGCCACGACGGTGAGCACGCCGGTGAAATGCCCGGGTCGAACGGCACCTTCCCACATGTCGGACAGTGCGATCGGCCGAACTTCCACTGCCCGGTCGCCAGGATACATCTCGTTCCGGGTAGGCGAGAACAGCACATCTACTCTTGCCGCGGCCGCCTTTGCGGCATCGCCCTCGGCGTCGCGGGGATAGCGCGCGAAATCTTCGGTTGGGCCAAATTGGAGTGGATTGACGAAAATGCTCATCACCACCGCGTCGGAGTGTTCGCGCGCAACGTCAACGAGTGCCAGGTGGCCTTCGTGCAAGGCTCCCATTGTCGGAATGAAGCCAATGCGTGCGCCCGAGCGCCGCCGGTTCCGCACCATGGCGCGGAGCTCGGCAATGAGGCTCACCCGCTCCATGCTAGAAGCTGTGCTCGTCGTCAGGGTAGCGGCGTTCGCGCACGTCGGCGCTGAACCGGCGCACGGCATCGCGCACGTCGTCCGCCATGTTCGCGTAGCGCTTGAGAAACCTCGGCTGAAAGCGGTCGTTCAAGCCTAGCAGGTCGGGAAGTACGAGCACCTGTCCGTCGCACTCCACCCCCGCGCCAATGCCAATAGTCGGAACTGGTACGCTTCGCGTAATGTCGGCCGCGACGGCGGCAGGTATCAATTCGAGCACTATCGCATACACGCCGGCTTCGGCGAGCCGCCGCGCCTCGGCGACGAGTCGTGTTGCGTCGTCAGGCTCGCGTCCCTGCACGCGATGGCCGCCCAGGGCATGCACCGATTGAGGTGTAAAGCCGAGGTGTCCCATGACCGGAATGCCCACCTGAACCACCGCCTGAATGCCGCGGAGCACCTCGCTCGAGGCCCCCTCGAGCTTCACCGCCTGCGCCCCCGTTTCCTGCATTACGCGGCCGCAGTTGGTCACCGCCTGCTCGGCGCTCACCTGATAGGTGAGGAAGGGCATGTCGATGACCAGCATCGCGCGGCTCACTCCGCGCCGGACCATCGCTCCATGATAGATCATTTGATCGAGCGTGACCGGCACGGTGGAATCGAGACCGGCAATGACGTTGCCCAACGAGTCCCCCACCAGCACCGCGTCCACGCCGGCCTCGTCGACCAGCCGACCGAACAGCGCATCGTACGCTGTCACCAGGGTGAGCCGCTCTCCCGCCTCCTTGCGCAGCAGAAAATCGCGGGCGGTGACCCTCGCCGGCGTTTTGGTCGGCGCGCTCACAATGGCTGCCCCAGCTCGGCGAGCTCGCGCTGCCAGAATTCGCGGTTCGGAAGCTCCGGATGCGGCACCTGGAGCCCGGGCTCGTGCACTTGTTGTCGGGCGAACCGCACGATGTCGATGTCGAGAGTGCGCGCGGCCCAGCGTACTCGCCGCTCCCGTCCAGCCTGCTGTTCAATGACGTGGATGGCTTCGAGCAGTGCGCGAGGCGACAACTCCGTTTCCAGCGCGATCATCTGATTGAGAAAGGGCTCGGTGGTTGCGCCACCGAGCGGCGCGGTTTCTTCGGCGGATGATACGGCGAGAACCCGGCTTTGTGGAAGCCGTGCCAGCGCGTCGCGGGCCGCGGCGAGATAACCGGCCCGGTCGCCCATGTTGGAACCGAGCGCGAGGTACGCAGTGTCGCGCATGTCGTCAGCCGGAGCGCCGGCTGGAGCGCGCGCCCCGAGGGGTGCGTGTTGACACGGCCGGAACGTATCGGCAGTCTGCGCGCGTGTCAAACGAGTCCTGAGCGAGTCTCAGGCCCGGTAAGGCAAGGCGGGTCAGTCGGTTACGACCGCTGAGCGCCATTGTTGTTAGGTGCCGTGAGGTAGTTTCGGCGTAGTTTCTCATGAGTTTCCCGCCTTTTTTCTGCTCACCAGCTTGATCGGCGACGCCATCACCGCGAGCATCGTCTCGTCGTCCGCCTGCTGATAACTCCGGAGGAGTGTGGCGGTGTCCTGCCATCCCCCAGCCTTCTTCACGTCGACAGTGGGGAGTGTCTTCCGCTCCGTCGCCCACTTCCGGCGGTATGGGTGCCAGAGCC
>JBPCLX010000293.1:0-6087 GCA_051002815.1 Gemmatimonadaceae bacterium | reverse complement strand
GCTCCGCCTCGATCCGGCCTGGGATCCGTTGCGCGGCGACCCGCGATTCGAGCAGCTGATCAAACGCGGCTCGCCGGCACCACCCCCTACCTGACGAGACGGTTTCATCGCTTCGTTTTTCCTGGTTTCCGATCCCGACCCGGAGCGCCGTGAGGCCTGTGTGGCTCGGGCGGCATCCCGGCTCGCCCCGGTGCCGGCGCTGAAGACCGGACGGATGGAGGCAGGCCGGGCGACGATCATCTGGAGCGCGTCGCCAAGCGCGCCGCTGAACACTGAATCGTCAGGCGGCACCGGCGCAGTGGTATGGGGTGATGCACTGGAGGACGGCACCGGAGGCCGCGCGACGGCGGCCGGGGTTGCGCGCGCATGGTCGAACGAGCAGACGCCGCCCCAGGTCTTTGACGGTTTCTACGCCGCAACGGTGGTGGCCGGCGACGACGTCATCATCGGTGCGGACATTCTCGGACTGTTCCCCGTTTATTATGCCGTGGTCGATGATGTCCTGCTCGCCGGCTCTACGCCTGACGTCTTTCGCCTTCATCCACTCTTTCGCGAAGCGATCAGCGCGGAAGGCCTGTTCGGACTGCTGCTGGCGGGTGGCCCGCTCGCCGGCCGCTGTCTGACCGAGGGAGTCGTAAGGCTCGGCGCCGGTGCGCTCCTGCGCTGGCATCCGCGCGGCGGTGCGCGGGAGACCTCGCATTACGTCTTTCCGGAAGTGGAACGCCATGGCGCACTCAGCATCGATGAGCAGGTGGACCTGCTCGCCGCCACCATGGATGTGACCGTCCGCCGCCACGTCCGTCCGCACGGCAAGGTGTCGCTCCTGCTCTCCGGCGGCCGCGATTCGAGACTGCTCGGCGGTTACGTGTCGCGGCATGGAACCGTGTCAGAAGCACTGACGCTCGGCAAGCCGACCGATTACGAGGCGATGTGTGCCGCCGGCGTCGCGCGGACCCTCCACCTGTCTCAGCGAATGGGGGAGATCCAGTACGATGATTTCCCGGCTTACGCGGACCGCGTGGTGCGGTGGGAGCATCTGTCAGGTGGCATGAGCTCCATGCATACCTGGGGGACGTGGGAAGCGTTAGGGAGTACCGGGGGCGCGCTGCTCAACGGGTATCTGTTCGAATTACGGGGGTATGCGCTGCTGCCGGTCGATCGAGAGGAGATGTTCGCCTGGAGTTACAAACGTGCGACATCGTCCGAAGTGCTGCGGTCGCTCGTGCGCACCGACTCGCAGCTCGAGCTCGTTGAAGATGTCGCGGGAGTCATGCGAAACCGATTCGACTCGATCTGTGGTGATCCAGCCGAGCGGTCGTGGCGGTGGCGGACGGCCACCTACAAGCGCTTTCACGCCGGAGCAGTGCCGTGGCGGCTGTCGTTCGGCGCATGGCCGGTGATGCCGATTCTGGACCGTATGCTGATGGAGACCATGCTGGCGTTGCCTCGCGACACGATGGCAAGCCGTCAGTTGGCGGACGGCGTAATGCGCCGTGAGTTCCCCGCTCTCGCGCGCCTACCGCTCGATCGAAATGCGCACGATATCCGTCCGCTTGTTCCGTCGGTATGGTGGAAGTTGCGCCGGGCACTCGGCCGGCACGTTCCTGCAGTTGCGCCGGCAATTCTGCGTCAGGCCGGTGACGCGGAGCGTCGCTACTACGTTCGCATCTACGACTTCGACAATGCCGGCTGGCGAGCCGTCAGGAGTGCGGCCGAGCAGGGGCGAGATCAACTCGTGGAGTGGTTCGATCCGGCTGCAATCGCGTCGATCGTTCCGCCGCCCGACCAGTCCGCCGGTCACTCGGATAGCGTGCTGCAGGGCTTTTTGCCCAAAATGATCGTCGGTTTGATGCGGCGCTGTGTGCTGAGGAAGGGGGCGGCATGAGAGTCCGTGACGTGCAGATGCAGCCGCGTGGGGATGTCGTCCGCATGACGGCACGGCTCACCTGGGAGGATCGTGACCACCCCGATGATGTAGTCTGGTTCGACTGGCCAGCCGAATTCGCGGACTCGGCTGCCGCGCAGTCCAACCCGGCGCTGCTGGCGGCGTTTCCGCTTGCCATGCTCTTTGGAGAACGCCGCGTGGCCGTGGAGGGGGAGGTCTGTCCGCGCCTCGCCGATGGGTCACGAACGTCCATGGCATTCATGGCGATGTGTAAACCCCACCTCCGGCCGCCGACGCTCGAGGTAAACGAGAGTGCCGCAGTTCGCACGCCACCGACGGTCGAACGCCGGGCAGCGCTCTGCTTCTCCGGCGGCGTAGACAGCCTTGCCGCGCTCCGGATCAACCGACAGACCGTGCCGCGCGGTCATGCGGCGAGCTTCGTAGACGCGCTCTACATATTCGGTCTCAACACATACGACTTCGAAGCAGGTGTACCCGTCCCGGAACGACTAGCCGTGTTTGCCGCGCAGCGTGAGCGGCTGGAACGCCTTGGCGAGGCGACCGGGCTGACCCTCATCACGGCGGCGACCAACCTGCGTTCGCTTTATCCGTCGTGGGAGGCGTGGGGGACGGTGATCCACGTGTCACCGCACGCGGCGGTCGCGCACGGTCTAAGCCAGCGCATCCGGTCGTTAGGTATTGCCAGCGCCGGCGCAGGAATTGCATTGGAGATGCGCCCCAATCCGATGATCGATGCGTTCAATTCGTCACATGCGCTGGACGTGTACACGCTGTATCCGACGCTTTCCCGCCTCGATCGAGTGCGCTTGATCGCCCGGTGGCCGGAAGGTCTGGCGGCACTGCGCGTGTGTTTCCTCATCGATCTGCCGGACGGGGGCGTGGCGAATTGCGGAGAATGCGAGAAATGCGTGCGCACGAAGCTCGAACTGCTTGCTGTAGGCGCGTTGGACGGTGCGCCGTTCCCATTTGCCGACGTCACGCCGGAGATTATCGACAGGGTGTCGATCGGATCGTATGGAAGTCACTTGTACTTCGCCGAATGCGCTCCGGCGTTGGAGTCGCGCGGGTACGGCGACCTGGCACGCGCGATGCGACGCGCGATGGCCCGCTACGAAGCGCGCCAGGGCAAGCCGGACACGAAGCCGCCGTGGTGGCGGCGGGTGGGCAGAGGATGATCATGGATACGGACCTTCGCCGGAATCACTGCTCTCTCCGCGATACGACAGCGTTAGGCGCGCTTTACCACATGATCATGAAGCCATTCCGCCACTGGGGGCACTAACCGGTCCCACGAGTATAGATCGGCGAGGCGACGAGCGGCCGCGTACCGCGTCTGCATGTTCGAGGCGAAGCATTCCTCAACGGCAATGACGAGCGCGTTGGGAGACCCGCCGGCGGCAATGACGCCGGCGCAGGGCTCGGGCGCGAGAGTCTCCCGGAAATAGGGCAGCGGCGTGACGATTACCGCTCGCGATTGCGTCAGTGCGGCGAGCAGCGCCCCGCTGCCGGTGACATCCGAGTAGGGAAGCAGCACGGCATCGGCGGCCTCGTGAAGGTCGGCGAGCCGCTGCGCATCCATTCGGCCCGCTTCCAGTCGTACTCCGGGAATTCCTCGCACCGCGCGCTTGACTTCTGCCAGCGCCCGCCCCTCGGCGCGCCCTGCGATCAACAGCTGATAGCCGAACCTCGCCAACTCCTGCATTGCCATAACGGCGACTTCGGTACCCTTGTAGGCGCGAACGTTTCCCGCGGAAAGGAGCACTCGCGTCTCGGGCCGCAGCCCGAGCTCGCTCCGAACCAGCTCACGGCTTCGCGGAGCTGGAAATGCGCCGTCGTAATTTCCGTGCGGCATCACGATCGTGTCGCCGCGAGCCCCGTATCGTTCGAGAGCCTCCTCGCGAGCGTGCCGGGAGTGGAAAATCCGGAGCGTTGCCCGGTGATACAGGAGTGCGAACCCATCCTCATCAGAGCGTCGACTGTGCTCGTGAGGCGCGAGGTTGTGCACCGTCCAGATGACGACGATGCCGCGACGCTCGGCGTCCACGATGAAACGCTCGAGCGCCCGCACCCCGCCGCGCCGGCGCCACTCGAAGCGGCCACGTGATTGCCACGCCCATTCGCCCCAGTGCAGGTGCGCGATGTGGACGCCGTTCGACGCGAGCGCTTCGGCGCGGAGAGGGAGGTTCGGTACGTGCTTAATTCCGTGGGCTGCCATTGCCGCATGAAAGAGCTCGACGTAGCGGTTAGGTGCATACCACGGCGGCCAACTGGCTACCCGTATCACCGCTGTACATCCCGCGGCCGCGCTCCCTTTCGATGACCTCGCAGCCCGCCACGCGCTTCGCTCGCCTCGATGAAGTGCTCGATCCAGCGTTCGGGCGGCTGGATCCTCCGGGCCACCTCGTATCGAACCATCGCGCTCGCCACGCGCGTCCAGGCGCCAAGCGGGGCGCCTCCGACTCGCGGGCCCCATGGATTCTCGCGACGCGCCCGGTACTCGCCGTACGAGGCGAGGTGCGCAGCCATGAACTCCAGGTTGATCCGATCGTCGCTCTTGATGTGCTGCACCCGCGCGCCGGGTACCCAACGCCCGGAGTGGCCGGCGGCGAGGATCATCAACATCATCTCGGTCTCCTCCGAGCCGCGGCCGGGATGCTCGGGGTGGCGACCAAGATTGGTGTCGAACACATAACGACGCTGCTCGACGGCGCGAGTGACGAAGTTGGCGCCGAAGGGGATCCGGCCCTCGTGCGCGGCCAGCGGTACGAATTCCGGTCCCAAATCGCGCGACCCGAAGATCGATGCGATTCGCGGCAATACACGGCTGAACCATTCGGGGAGCGGCACATCGAACAGCACCTCGATCGGGCCGCCGAATACCACGTCATCTGGCCACCGGGCGAACGCGCCCGCGTAGGACGCGAGCCACTGCGGATCGACGAGGGCGTCATCATCCAACCAGCAGATGTAGGTGCCCAGCGCTTCAGCTACCGCGCGGTTCCTGGCGTGGGACACGCCCGGCTGCGGCTCCGCGACAACGCGAACAGGCAGCCGGTCCGAGTACGATTCGACCACGCCGACGGTGCCATCCGAGCTGGCATTGTCCACAACGAGCACTTCCCACTTGATGCGGGCAGGAACGTTCATCGCGCTCAGCGAATCGAGGCACCGGGTGAGCAGAGAAGCGCGGTCGCGGGTGCAGATGGCTATCGAAGCAAGCATTCTAGGGCGCCCTATCTGCGGCGAGAGAGCGCGCAATGCTCGCGGCCTGTGCCGGCGTCGATGCGAAGTGCACGAGAGGTGATTCGGAAGTCCATTCCCTGGCAAAGTGGTGAACTTTGCCGTAGCTATTGTCGAGGATCACGTGCGGTATGCCTAGCAGAAGGGCGAGGATGTGGCCGTGAAGCCTGTCGGTGACGACGACACGTGCCGACTGGAGAAGAGTCACGCCGCGAGAGAGGCGCTCGCGCGCAATACGCCGATACGAAGCTTCGAGCAACCGTCCGGTGAGACGTGCGAGCGCCGGGTGCGACCCGTAGAGCCGGCTGAGTGTACGGCTCAACACGACGCCAGCCGAGCGCGGCTCGGATGTCCAGTCGACCACGGCCGCGTCTCCCGAGGGTACCGCACCCATCCAGCGGTCTTCCAGATCACGCCGCTTGAGCCAGAGCACGTCCAGGTGCGGTTTCAACCCGTTAGGGAGCGCTCCCAGGCCGAACGCCGCATCCGGCGCGAGAAAACTCGGCGCCCGAAACTCGCGACGAACCGTATCGAGGCTGGCAGCGTCTCGCGCCAGAATCGTCAGTCGCGGATGCTTGTCGAAAGTGGCACGCGCCCGATCCAGCGATTGAACGTTTCGGAAGTAAACGCTCTGCGGGAGCTGCACGATGTCGTTGTCGGGAAAGTCGGCGACGACGCGCTCGCGGAAGTGAAGATGCCGCTCCCAGAGGTCTCCGAAGCTGCCTCCACCGGTGAAGAGTATCGTTCCCCGTCCAAGGCGTCGAGCGAGCGTGTCGCGGTCGTAGCTCTCCGTGTCGCAGCTGTAGCACGGCTCCGGCACGTCCATTTCGCGCAGCAGCTGCAGGCAGCCTAGCCAGATTGCGCTGTCCCCCACGTTGGAGTGGGCGGGGAAGTCGAGCAGCGCGATGGACGGAGCACCGGCAACGAGCGGCTGCACCACG
>JBPCLX010000292.1:0-11918 GCA_051002815.1 Gemmatimonadaceae bacterium | reverse complement strand
TAGACGCGCTCATCCGGCAGCTCATCGAGCTTGCGGATGATCCGGTCGCGAAGGACAGAGTTCATGGGGGTCGGGGGTCGGGGGTCGGGGGTCGGGGGTCGCGGGGCGCGGGTCGCGGGTGCCGGGCGCGGGGCGCATTTCAAATCTGCGCACCGAACGGAGTTCCGGCGAGGTCTACTCATCAATCAAAAAAAGGCAGCGCTCCGGACCCTGGAGCACTGCACATTCGATTCCCACGCAATATTTGCCATTTCCCATTTCCCCACTTCCTATCCCTTCCACCGCGCCTTCGAGCCCCGGGTATCGATGTGAACAAAGGCCTGAGTGTACCTTGCCGAGGTATAGAGACCCATACCGCCCACGAGGTCGGGGTGCAGGCTCTCGGTACGCTCGACTGCCAGAGCGACCAGCCGGGTGTCGCTTCGGGTGATGCGACCGTCGCCGTTGGCGTCGATCGCCACGTCGATGGCATCGCCGTGCGTGTGGCGGCTGTCGCGCGCGAACCGGTTTCGCGTGTTGTAGAAGGGGGTCCGGAAGCCGGAATGCACATCGATCTCGACGCGCACGCCTGACGTATCGCCGCGTAACTCACCGATCGCGTCGATCACCAGTTCCAGCTTGTCGAGCAGGCGCGGATCGATTGCCGCATAACGGGGCCACACGTCCTGATTGTCCTTCGTCAGGAAATCGCCGAGGCGCAGATGCTTCGAAACGGGGAGGTTGGCGGTGCGTGAATCCACGCGCACGAATCCTTCCGGAAGGTCCTCGTCCACACCGCCAATCCGCTCGGCCAGAAAAGTGCCTATCGTGTAGCCGTCGAGCATTGGCCCCTGCTTCCTCTCGAACGGCACCAACACGGCTACGGTGAGATCTCCGACCACCCTCCTTACGCCGTCGCGCATGACGGCGAGCTGGTAGAATCCGGGCTCCGGAGGCGCTATCAGGCGCTCGCCGTCGAGCGGCCGGATGGAGTCGGCCGCCAAGCTGTCATCCAGTCGCACCCAGGTGTAGCCTAACGTACTGGGATCACCACCGACCTCGAGCGGGTACTCCAGCTTTTCTCCCGGCAGTGTGAACCGCATCCGCACATCACCGCTTCGTCCAAACGCATTGAGCGCCGCCCGAACCGATGGAACCAGTACCGTTGCCTGGGCAAACGGTGCGCTGCCTAGTCCAGCCGGCGGCCGGTACACACCGAGGAAAACGAGCGCGGCGGCGAGCGTTACGAGCAGCGTACCCGCCGAAGCGCGGCCCGATCTCGATACGCCCTTCCGGGTATTGCGCTCGGAGCTATTCAAACCCTTGCCTACCATCTTGCGCGGTTACCCCGTGCGTCGATGTGCACGAACGGACCATGCGAGGAGGTCGCCTTGTATGTGCCGGCACCGCCTGTCAATTCAGGATGAGCCCGCTCGACGCGCTCCACCGCAGCAACCATGACCGCTACGTCGCGCGTGTCTACGCGGCCGTCGTTATTCAGGTCATCAAGCCGGCCATTCCGGTCGTTATCCACGAATACATCCGCGGCGTCGCCGTACTGGTGGCGACTCGTCTGCGCCCGGCCACCCGCGCCGACACCCTTCTGGTTGTACTGTGGCGTCCGGAATCCCGACATGACGGAAACATGGCGCACCGGTACCCCTTTACGCGAGAGCTCGGCGATCACCAACTCCAGTTTGTCCAGCAACCGGGCATCGAGCACCAGGTACTTCGGCCAGACGGCGTGCTGATCCTTGGTGAGGAAGTCGCGCAACCGGAAATGCTCGGAGACATACGTATCCTGGTTCTCAGCCGTCACTTCTATGAAGCCCTGCGGGTTCGCGTAGGCGTCACGCACGGCTGAACGGCGCTCGAACGGCCAGTTTCCAATGCGATACGCACCAATTCGCCCGTTCTTCTTCTCGGTGAACGGACGCATCGTAATGAACGCGAACGGCTGAGCGGCTCGGGTGCTGTCCAGGGCGTAGATCCCTGCGCGTCTCACCGCGCTATCGCCAAACAGCTCGGCGAGCAGCGGTAACGTTGGTGCAATGTCGGTGGGAATGAATCGCGCCCGGAGCTTTCCACTGAGTCCGATCAGCGAGTCCAGCGAAAGACGCTCGACGGCCGGACTATCGGCGACGGTGGTCGAATTGGCGAGGGGCAGAGCGACGTGCGTCGGGTGACCGGCACGAGCCGAACCCGCGACGAGCAAACTGATCGCTAACACACCCACAACTGCGGACGTACGCCTCACAAGGCGCACGCTTGAAGACTTAAGCGTCACAGTAATTCCTCCCTGGCAACCAGACAGACGAACGGCACCCTTATGCCGAGCGCCTCACGGCTTTGCGGACCGACCGTTACCGGCCGGCAGCCCTTTTTTCAGAGAGCCCCCTTTCTCGGGGACGATATCAAAGATACAGGTGCAACGATGGACCTTCTACCTGCAGACGATTCAAATGATCCGACCGACTGGCCGCGCGGTCAGTAGATGTAAACCGGCGTGCCAACTTCGACGATGCTGTAAAGGTATGCTATATCCTCGTTCCTGAGCCGAACACAGCCGTGGCTGACCGCTTGGCCAATCGTCTCAGGCTTGTTTGTACCGTGAAGGGCGTAGCCATCGCCGAGATTCAGCCGGTGGGTGCCCAGAACGTCGGGATAACGGCGCTGGTGCGTGCCGAAGGGCGGAATGACCACATTGCCGCCAACCACGATCTCCCCGTCCTCACGAACGTCGAACTCCTCCACTCGACCATCGGCGTGCCGGCGCACCACGGAGTTGCCGGCAACAGTGATCATGGCGCCGTCGCTCGCTTCGAGAGGCTTGTCACGAACCAGCTTCACGACCCCAAGCCCCCGCTTGCGCGCCAGCTCGACAAAATGCCAATCCGGCGGAACCCAGACCGGCTCGACCTCCTTACTCTGCACGACGAGTCGGCCTCGTGGCGTATCGAACTTCCACTCGTTCCGAGTTCCCGACTGAACGAGTGATTTGCCGCTACCGACCGCCACTCGAGTGGTGTAGATAGTCGCCTCTTTCCTGCGATACCACAGGCGGCGGTCGGCCAGGCTGATGACCAGGTACGAATCCTGGATGCTCGGCTCTGGACTCGCTTCGAGCACGGATTCCAGCGAGTCGGTTTCGACGCCAAGACGGCTGCGGACATCGCGAAGCAGATCCCAGTTGCTGTTGAAGCCAATGCGATGAATGTCGCGGCGGTAGCGCGTCTCTACGGCGTTGAGCACGACGGCGCTGCTTAGCAGCATCACCGCAACCGTCGCTCCGATTGCCAACAGCGCGATCCTGGGACTGTCGCGAAAGATACGTATGAGGGGCTTCATGAAGATTGGTGTGGGGTAATGGCCTGCCGGTGATTGGCCGGCCGGCCTTCGATCAATAAAAGTAGACCGCCGTTCCCGACGACAGGTTCGGCGCCACTGCCCGCAGGTCTTCCTCGGAGATCCGAATGCTTCCGGGGAGAACGTACGTCGAGTCGTTAAGCGGCCCCACGCTCGGCATGCTGTAGATGACCACGCCGCCGTTGAGTATCACAGCCACGGGACCTAACGCACCGATCACGGCTCGGTCCTCTGGTACCGGCAGCCCGCGATCGACGTACACCCACTTCGGAACCTCCCAGGAGTCGCGCCCGCCAAGCACCTTCTGAACCGAACGTTCGCCTCGAGGAGTCGCGAGCATTACCGTGTCTGGCGCGACGCCGACCATCCGCTCTGGCCCTATCTCGATGTCGATCTCGCGCAGTACCGATCCTTCGCGCCCCAGAAACATCCGAGCGCTGTCCATCTCCACGGCCAGGTGAATCCGCTTGTCGAGCCTCGCCTGTCGCCGAATCAGCTCCATCATCACGGTCAGCCGCTTTTCCTTGTTCTCCAGCGCCAGGTCCGTCTTCCTGCGCTCCAATTCGCTCATTCCCGACCGGAGCCGCCTGATCTCTCCCCCGTACGCGACGCGCTTGTAGATCACGAATGCGTCAACCGCCAGCGCCGCACCCACAATCAGCGCAAGAAACAGGAGGAAGCTGCGGTGGTACTTTGCGTATTGATTGAGATCCATGAATGACGACGTCAGGTGTTGAGTGGGAGGATGATACACCGATCGCACGCCGGCGTCCCCATTCCGCAACGGCGGACTCCGTTGCTGGTCAGCCCAGAGAGTGCCACGTACATTTCGCGGGCGCTAATGCACGCCACGCTCGCCTTCAGAAGTCCACCCGAATTTGGCAATAAATGGCTTCAGTCGTAAAGCGACCCGTCGTACTGCTTGTGCTCGATGGCTGGGGCTATCGGGAGGAAACTGAAGGGAACGCGATCGCGCTGGGGAACACCCCCACCTGGGATGCCCTCTGGCAATCACCCTCACGAACGCTGCTGGCGGCATCGGGTCTGGAGGTGGGACTCCCCGATGGTCAGATGGGAAACAGCGAGGTTGGCCATCTGAATCTCGGCGCCGGTCGCACCGTCCCGCAGGATCTTGTCCGGATTTCGGCGGCGATCGCGGATGGAAGCTTCTTCGAGAATGAAGCCTTTCGAGGGGTGTGCGACGCCGTGCGCGCTCGCGGTGGAACCCTGCACTTGATGGGGCTTCTGGGATCAGGGGGAGTCCACGCGATCGACACGCACCTGTTCGCGCTCATCGATTTCGGCGAGCGCTGTGGCGTGCCACTGGCCCTTCACCTCCTGCTCGACGGACGCGACACGATGCCGCGCTCGGCGCACGGATTCCTGCGTGAATTGCTGGAGGTTTCTCGCGGACGCGCCCGTATCGCATCGATAGGGGGTCGATACTTCGGCATGGACCGCGACAAGCGCTGGCTACGTGCCGAGAAGTGGTATCGCGCCGTGGTGCATGGCGATGCGCCGCGCGCGAGGGATCCGATGGCGGCAATCCAGTCGGCTTACGATCGCAACGTGACCGACGAGTTCATCGAGCCCATCGTGATCGAAGACGAGAATGGCGAGCCCGTAGCGCCCCTGCGTCACGGCGACGGCATCATCTTCGCCAACTATCGATCCGACCGCATGCGGCAGATCGTGCGAGCGCTCACGCTGCCTGGTTTCGATGGATTCGATGTGCGCGGACGCCCGGCGTTGAGCACCGCGACCATGACGCAATACGACGAGACCTTCACCCTTCCAGTTGCGTTTCCGCCTTTGGTGCTCTCGCGAATCATGGCCGAGGTGCTTTCGGAGCAAGGGATGACGCAGTTTCGCACCGCCGAGACCGAGAAGTACGCGCACGTGACCTATTTCTTCAACTGCGGGTACGAGACGCCGTTCCCGAACGAGCAACGCGAGCTCGTGCCGAGCCAGCAGGTGGCAACGTACGATCTCATGCCGGAGATGAGCGCCCCGGGAATTACCGACGTGCTGTGCCGCGCAATCGAGTCTCGCGGCCACGACTTCATTCTGTGCAACTACGCCAACGGAGACATGGTGGGCCATTCCGGCAAGCTGGACGCGACCATCCGCGCTGTGGAGACGGTGGACCGGTGCCTTGCGAGGGTGATGCTGAGCGCGCAGATGGCGAATGCGCGGGTGCTCGTCACCGCCGATCACGGCAACTGCGAGCAGATGATCGATCCCGCGACGGGAGGCCCGCATACGGCGCACACGACGAGCCCGGTGCCGATGGTCATCGTCGATCCCGATGGCGATCGGCCGCTGCGCGGGGGTGGAGCGCTCAGAGATGTAGGACCGACGATACTCGGCATGCTGGGCGTGAAGCAGCCACGGGAGATGACCGGAGTGGATCTTCGCGTGCGGAGCGGTGCATGAGGCTCCTGACGATTGCCTTCATGGCGGCGCAGCTGGCGACGCGCGCGCTAGGCGCTCAGGACGTTGGACACGCGCCCGAAGCGAGCCCCTTCCGCGATCTGCCCTATCGACAGGAGCTGTCGCTCTTCGCCGGCTACTACAATGGATCCGAGGGCAAGGCGGGTGTCGCCCCAGGTGGGGGGCCGGCGATCGGCATGCGTTACGAAATCCGGATCGGCGGCCCCGCACAGTTTACCGCCCGGCTCACACACGCGACGCCGGATCGCACCGTGTTGGACCCCGCGCTCGCCGAGAGCGTGCGCAATCTCGGTGAGCGAGCGTGGCCAATCACGATCGCCGACGTGGGCATCAGCCTGAATCTCACGGGGCAGAAGAGCTGGCGCCGGCTCGTGCCCTCACTGAATGGCGGAGTGGGGATCGCTTCCGACTTCGGCAAGTCCGGCGACCCCGGCGGATTCGACTTCGGCACTCCGTTTGCGTTCACTTTCGGAGGTGGCGTACGGCTCGAGCGAGATGGTCCCCTTCAGCTTCGGATCGACGTGGCGGATTACCTCTACCAACTCGAGTACCCGGCGGCGTACACCTCCGCGCCGGCGGGCAGCACGCCGATACTTTCCGCAGGCTCCTCGACGAGCGAGTGGACGCATAACCTGCTGCTCTCCGTGGGCCTCTCGTATCGATACTCTCGTTAAGCAGGAGCCGCAGACATGCCGCGCGATTACGAAGATATTTTCAAGCTCGATGACGTGAACGACGGGGAGCTCCGCGACATCGTGCGTGAGACGATCGAACGCCACGACGGGATCGATTCGGAGAGTATCGTCGTGAATGTAAAAGACGGCGTCGTCACGTTGAGCGGGCGGGTGGGCACCGATGGCGAGCGGCAGATAGCCGATCACGTGCTGTCGGATGTCATCGGCTTGACCAGGTACGAGAACGACATCGTCGTGGACTCCATCCACCGCGACCAGGCTCCCGATGCTGCCGATGACGCCGCCGCTGAAGCGGCCGAGGGCTCCGACGAGCCGCTCGGCAGGCCACGCCGCCCGCTGGATGATGCCAGTGCCGATCAGGAAGATGAGCTCGATGCCCGGCTCTACGGCTCGCACGATGTGACGTCGGCCATCGAGCAGGGCACCTCATGGGCGCCGCCGGACTCGCCGACGCAGGAAGGCTTCAGCGAGCGAATCGGCGACGAGGATCCGCAGGACGAGCAGCCCGACCAGCGTTCGTGATCAGGAGGTTGCTGCGCGGGTAGGGCAACGCGCAGTATCTTGGGGTATGTCCACGCCTGCCTTCCAACCGCCGCCCGTACTGGATGCCGTCGACGAGGTACCGGTCTGGCTCGAGGTGAACGGACACCCAGCCGTGACCTGGATGTGCACGCCCGAGAACCTCGATGATCTGGTCATCGGCTGGCTGCATGGCGAGGGTTACATCGACCGCGCCGCGGATCTCCGGTCCCTGCGCCCCTGCGCGCGGGAGCTGGGATTCTGGGCGGAGGTTCCCGAGGAGCGCTACGACACCGTCGAACGTTCGGACCGGCGTCGCGTGCTTGCCTCCGGATGCGGAGCGGTCACCACCATCCTCGGCTCGCTCAGCTCCCTGCCCCGCCGGCAATCGCCGCCCCCTCCACTCGACCTGGCGACGACGCGCGGATTGTTCAAGGAGCTCTTTCACCGCGGCGAACGATACAAGGACACCGGCGGCATCCACGCTGCCGCGCTCACCGACGGCGTAACGCTGCTTAACCACGCCGAGGACATTGGCCGGCATAACGCCGTGGACAAGGTCATCGGCGCGGCGGTGGTTGCGGAGCGTACGTTGCCTGATCTCATTCTGCTGGTCACCGGACGCATCTCCGGTGAGCTGGCCTTCAAGGCGGCACGCGCTCAGTTGGCGATAATCGCCACGCCGTCGGTACCCAGCACACTGGCGGTAGAGATCGCCCGCGCGAGCGGCGTGCAGCTGATAGGACGAGCGGTGAGTGGGCATCCGCAGGTGCATCCGGTGTGACGGAGCCGTGCACCGGGGTCATTCTCGCGGGAGGCGCGGCGTCGCGATACGGAGGACGTCCCAAGGGGCTGTTCAGCGTGGGGGGCGAGCGCGTAATCGATCGGGTCGCCACGGCACTGTCCGCAACGACCGATGAGCTACTGTTGATTGCAAACGATCCGGACGCGTCCGACTGGCTTCCGGGGGTGCGCACCGAACGCGACGCGCGTCCCGGCCTGGGAAGTCTGGGAGGAATTCACGCCGCGCTGTGGCACGCCGCCTCACCGGTGTTACTCGTTGCGTGGGACATGCCGTTCGTGCCAGCCGGGCTCCTCCGCGCCCTGCGGGAACGAGCCACCGACGCCGACGTCGTGGTGCCGGCAAGCGATTCCCGCCGCGGGGTCGAGCCGCTGTGCGCGTACTATGCGCCGGAGTGCCTGACGCCGATCGAGCGCCGGCTGGACGCGAACGATCTGCGGGTTGTGAGTTTCTACGATGACGTGCGGGTCGCCCGGTTGGAGCCTGACGAGGTGGCCCGGTTCGGCGATCCGACGCGGCTTTTCCACAACATCAACACTCCTCTCGACCTGGAGCTCGCCGAGCGCGATGCCGTTTCCCCCGATGGTGGCGGTGGTCGGCCGCAAGCATAGTGGCAAGACCACTCTGGTCGTGCGATTGGCGGCAGAGCTGGGGGCGCGCGGTCATCGCGTCATGACGATCAAACACGGTTCGCACACTTTCAACATCGACCCCCAGACCACCGATACCTATCGGCACTATCACGAGGGCAACGTGGCCAAGGTCGCGATGGTAGCGCCCGACAAGTTCGCGCTCATCGAACGGCACGCCGAGGAACCGTCGCTCGAGTCCATCGTCGAACGGCACATGATGGACGCCGGGGTCATCGTGTGCGAGGGTTTCACGCGCTCGGCGCTTCCAAAGATCGAGATCTTCCGCCGCGCCGCTCATCCGGCGCCATTGTTCGAGGCCGGCGGCGCGGGCGCTGAGCACTTCCGAGCCATCGTCACGGATGATCCGTCCGCCAACTTTCCCGTACCCACCCTCTATCTGTCCGCGCCAGACTGGCTCGCCAACCTGGCGACGCTCGTCGAACGCGATCTCATCCATCGCTCATGACCCGATTCGGCCGCGCGTGTCTCGCCACCGCGCTCCTGCCTCTCGCCGCCTGCGCAACAGCGCCGTCAGGAACCGGCACCGGAGCTCCGCCAGTCGCTCCCCCCGTCACACGTGCATCGCTCTCTCCGTACATCGACTCGCTCGTCGACGCACCGGAGTTTCGCAACGCGCACTGGGGGGTCCTCGTCGTCGACCCCGTGGCGGGTGACACCTTGTATGCGCACAACGCCGGCAAGCTGTTCATGCCTGCCTCGAACATGAAGCTCATAACCGGCTCAGTGGCACTCGACAGGCTGGGACCGGACTACCGGTTCACCACGACGTATGCGGCGCTCGGAACCGTTGCCGACAGCATGTTGAACGGACACCTGCTCATCTACGGGCGAGGCGATCCGAGCATCAGCGAGGCGATGCAGAACGATGACGCGCTTGCGCCGCTGCGCTCCGTTGCCGATTCGCTGCGGGCACACGGCATTGCGATCATCGGCGGACGCCTCATGGCGGGGGGCGATGCCTTTCCCGACGCCGCGTACGGCTACGGCTGGTCCTGGGATGACTTTCACGCACCCTATTCGGCGGGAGTCGACGAGCTGTTCTTCAATGAAGGGTTCGGCCGGGTAACGGTGATCGGTGGGGCAGCGGCAGGCGACAGCGTGAGAATCGAGACTCTTCCGCTCCGATCGTTTCCAACGGTGGTCGCGCAGGTGGTGACGGCCGAGGAACAGGCGGCAAACGGCAATGCCCCACGCTCGCGAATCCGCGCGGAGCTGGACTCGGCCACCGGAGGTTTGCGTCTGACGGGCACCATCGCGCCCAACGACACGTTCAGGACACGCTTTGCCTATCGCGACCAACCCCGCGCGTACCTGACGGCCCTGCACCAGGCGCTCGAGGAGCGGGGCATCACGGTACTCGACAGTGCGGTAGCGCCGACAGGCACCATCGATTCGCTCTTTTCCACGCAGTCGCCGCCGCTCAGCGAGATCCTTCCGGTATTCGAGAAGCCGTCGCAGAACCAGATCGGGGAGATCCTGTTCAAGACCATCGCGCTGGAGGCCACCGGAAGTGGAACGGCCGACAGCGCCCGGCGCGTGATCGCCAGGCACCTGACGTCGTGGGGGGTGGACACGCTCGGCTTCGTCGTGCGCGACGGAAGCGGGCTTTCGCGCCACGACTATCTGTCGCCCAGGGCGATCGTGCAGGTGCTGGAGGTAATGCGAAAGCACCGGCACTTTCAGCTTTTCTATGAATCCCTGCCGATAGCCGGAGTGGATGGCACGATCGGCAACCGGATGCGGGACACGCCGGCACAGGGGAATCTGCGCGCCAAGACCGGCACCCTCGACAAGGCGCGCGCGCTGTCGGGCTACGTGACGACCGCCGACGGCCGGCTTCTGCTTTTCAGTACACTGGCCAACAACTACACCGCCCCGCTCTCCGAGGTTACGCAGGTACAGGACCTGATCGGGGCCCAACTGGCGCGCCTGCGTCTGGACTTGCCCTGATGCTCCTGGTGCACGAGGCGAGCGAACGGATGATGCAGGGTGTTGCCCCGCTCCCGCCGGAGCGGGTGCCGCTGCTCGACGCGTTAGGGCTGGTGCTCGCCGGGCCCGCGGTCGCGCCTCTCACCGTGCCACCGTGGGACAATTCGGCCATGGACGGATACGCGGTGCGCGCCGGCGACATTACCGGCGCGTCGGAAGTGCGGCCGGTGGTGCTGCGAGTGACCGAGACCGTTGCCGCTGGAGGCTTTGCCACCGGCGAAGTCATGCCGGGCACGGCAATCCGGATCATGACCGGTGCGCCGATTCCCGTGGGCGCGGATACGGTCGTTCGGGTAGAGGACACGAACGGCGGTACCTCCGACGTCCACGTTCGGAACGACCGGGATGCATCCCGCAACGTGCGCGCGCGTGGCGAGGATTTTCACGAGGGTGACATGCTGCTCGACGCCGGAAGCGTGCTCGGCGCGGCGCAGATCGGCGTGTTGTCTTCGATAGGGGCCGCGACGGTATCGGTTCACCGCCGTCCACGGGTAGCCATTCTCGGGTCCGGCGACGAGCTCGTCGATCTCGATGCGTTCCACGAGGTGCGCGCGGGAAAAAAGATCGCCAGCTCGAACAACTACACGCTGCACGCAATGATACGGGAGGCTGGTGGGGTGCCGGTAAATCTCGGCATTGCGCGCGATGATCCGGCCGACCTGCGCGAGCATCTGATGAGAGCGTCGGGAAGCGACCTGCTGATCACCACCGCGGGCGTCTCGGTGGGCGAGTTCGACTACACACGCGACGTGCTTGCCGCGCTAGGCGCGCAGATGGATTTCTGGAAGATTCGCATGCGGCCGGGAGCGCCGCTCGGGTTCGGTAGCCTGTCGGGAACGCCCTGGGTGGGGCTGCCCGGGAACCCGGTATCGACGATGGTGACGTTCGAGCTCTTCGTGCGGCCGATGATTCTGCGTCTGCTGGGCCATTCGCGATGCTTCCGCCGGCCGGTGCCGGTGATACTGGAGGAGCCGGTGCGCATCGGCGCACGCCTGACACATTTTCTCCGAGCCATCCTGACACCACGGGAAGATGGGTCGCTTGGCGCGCGGCTCACCGGGCCGCAGGGGTCCGGCATTCTGACGTCGATGATCAGGGCCAACGCGCTGCTGGTGGTTCCGATGGACCGGCCGGATGTTGCGGCCGGGGAGACGCTGACGGCGATTCCGTTAGGCGAGGCACCCGCACGCGACGTGGCCTTCGCGGTGTGAGCGTCCCATCCCCTGAAGAGGAGGCAGCCGAAGTCGAGCGGAGGTTCGTCCTGATAGAGCACGAGGTGCCCTTGGGTCGCATGACGGTCAGGCTGCGCGGCCCCCGCAGCGCCGAGGAGCTTATCGACGAGGAGGACTTCGTTCGGGACGAGCGGATGCCGTACTGGGCGGAGCTCTGGCCGTCGGCTCGCGTTATGGCGGCGCACGTTGCGAAAGAAAACGGCTCGGACGAACGGCTGCTCGAACTGGG
>JBPCLX010000291.1:0-3121 GCA_051002815.1 Gemmatimonadaceae bacterium | reverse complement strand
GAGTCGTAACTGCTTACGCCTTCCTGACGTATGGGTCCTGCCACCCCGGCACTCATCCTTTTCATATGGGCGCTGGGGATATACACTTGTGAACTTCCACCCCGTTCCTGCAAGGAACACGCGTGCCTGAATCTCCCACACAACCTCCGGACAAGGAACTTCAACCGCTCGTCGAGCGGGCTCTGAGCGCGAGCTATGATATCGATCGCGAGATCGGGCGTGGGGGGATGGGCATCGTTTATCGCGCCAGGGACAAACGGCTGAAGCGAATCGTCGCCGTCAAGGTTCTTCCTCCGGAATTCTCGTACCGCTCCGAGATCAAGACGCGATTCCTGCGCGAGGCGGAGACGGCGGCGCAGCTGAATCACCCGAACATCGTTCCGATCTACAGCGTCGACGAAAGCGAGGGCCTCGTCTACTTCGTGATGGCATGTATCGATGGTTCCACTCTCGCGCGGGAGTTGAACGAGCGCGGGCGTCTCGGTGTCGATCAGACGAGGCGTGTGATGCGCGAAGTGACGGATGCGCTCGCCTACGCACACGGACGCGGCGTTGTGCATCGCGACATCAAGCCCGACAACATTCTCCTCGATGGCGAAACAGGCCGGGCGATGGTCACCGACTTCGGCATTGCGCGCGCCATGCAGGAGAGCGGTGACTCGCGCCTGACGGCGACGGGGATGGCGATAGGTACTCCCACCTACATGAGTCCGGAGCAGGCGGTAGGCGACAAGGTCATCGATGGGCGGAGCGATCTGTATGCGCTCGGCGTCGTTGCCTATCAAATGCTTGCCGGCGAGCCGCCATTCGTGGCGGGAAACACACCGGCGATGCTGATGAAGCATCTCTCGGAACAGCCGGTGCCTATCGATCAGCGTGCCGATGTGCCGCCGGACCTCGCGGCCACCATCATGACGCTGCTCGCCAAGGAGCCGGAGCGCCGGTTACCCAGTGCCAATACGCTGCTGATGGTTCTCGATGGAGAATCCGCCGCACCGGCGATGCCACGTTCCTCCGGCGGCGGCGGCAGTGGGTTCGGCGCGGACACTCCGGTGCCTTTGTATGGGCAGCAGGCGCCGGAGGGCGGATACTCCTCGGAAGGCATGGGCGGCGCTTACGCCAGTCGCGCCGGCACTGCGGGCTCGCTGGGTTACGCCGGGGCCGGCGGGCCGCGTTATGGTGCGATTCGGCGCACGGCTTCGGGCGACGAGGTCTACGAGCCCAGCGCAGAGGAGGTTGCCCGGTGGCAATCGGATCCGGTGTCCAAATTCCGGAGGAAGTTCGCCACCTATGCAGCAGTGAACGTGGTGATCGTGATCGCCGCGATCATTGCCGATGTGGATTTCCTGTTCTTCACCGTTGTCTGGAGCATGTTCATAGCGGCGAACTATGCCAAGCTGTGGACATCGGGCTACGACTGGCGCGACGTATTCAAGCAGCCCCGCGACCGGCGCCTGCTCGACGTGGCACAGGAGACGGTAGATGACGTCCGGACCATTTTCGACAGGAACCACCAGCCGGTGCGCCGTCCGCGGGTGGCTGCTCCACCGACAATGCCTGGCGGCGGGCTCGATCCGGCGCGGCAGCTCGCTCCCCCGATAGACATGGCGCGATTCGGTAGCCGGGCCAATCTCGTCAGGCAGGCCGAGCGCGATCGCGATGAGATTCTCCGCATGATCGATTCGCTGCCCAAGCACGAACGGCAGCACGTCACGGGGATCGGACCGAGCGCGCAGGCGCTGGCCGACCGCGTGCGTACGCTGGCGCAGGCGGCGACCGAGATGGATCGCACCAGCAACACGCAGGCCCTCCAGGAGGTGGAATCGCAGATCGGGCGGCTGGAGGCGCAGGCCAATCCGCTCGATCGTCAGGCGAGCGAGGAACGAGTGCGTCGGCTGGCGCTGCTCAAGCGCCAGCGTCGCGCCCTTTCCACTCAGGACCGGCGCCAGAGCGAGGCGATTGGAAAGCTCGACAGCTGCGTACTCGCGCTCGGGAACATGCGGCTCGATGTTCTCCGCCTGCGGGCCGGCAACATTGCCGGTGCAATGGATCAGATCACCACCCTCACCGAGCGCGCGCGTTCGCTCGCCGAGGAGGTGGATGCGGCCGTGTATGCGGCGGATGAGATCGGGAACGCGCTCGCGACGCCGCGTGCCGCGCGCAAGGGGTAACGGCAGATGAGCGACCTGATGCGCGATCGCGTAATCGTCGCCATCGGGGACCAGTACGACGTCGAGGAGGAGATTGGCCGCGGCGGCATGTCCGTCGTGTACCGCGCCACCGATCTTCGCCTCCGTCGTGAGGTCGCGATCAAGGTGCTTCCTCCGGACCTGGCCTTTCGCGCCGACGTCCGCGCGCGCTTTCAGCGCGAAGCCGAAATGGCGGCACGGCTCAGCCATCCGCACATCGTGCCCATCTACTCGGTCGATGAGCGCGGCGGCCTCGTCTACTTCGTCATGGCGCTCGTTGTCGGCGAGCCGCTCGGCGCCCGGCTCGCCCGGCTCGGCCCGATGCAGCCCGATGAGGCGCGCGCGATTCTGCGGAGTATCGCTGACGCCCTGGCCTACGCGCACTCGCGGGGAGTGATACACCGCGACATCAAGCCGGACAACATTCTACTCGACGTGGAAAGCGGCCGGCCGATGGTCACCGATTTCGGTATCGCTCGCGCGGCGGAGACCGACTCGCGCCTGACGGTTACGGGTACGGCAATGGGGACCCCGACCTACATGAGTCCCGAGCAGGCGATGGGTGAGCGGGAGCTGGACGGACGCAGCGACATTTATTCGCTAGGCGTCGTCGCGTACCAGATGCTGGTAGGCGAGCCGCCGTTCGTGGCGAGCAACACTCCGGCGATGCTCATGAAGCACGTCTCGGAACGGCCGCGACCCCTCGACGAGCGGAGGCCGGGCCTGCCGAAGGCACTGACGGCGGCGATCGAGCGGGCGCTGGCCAAGCGTCCGCAAGACCGGTGGCCGGATGCCCGCGCGTTCCGTGACGCGCTCATGGCAACCGACGCGCCGAGAGCCGTCGCGCCTTCGGAATGGCAGGCTGCGCGGCCGGTCGCGCCGCGAGCCGCATTGCCGCAGCAGGGAGCGCCGCCACCGATCCCGCCGCGACC
>JBPCLX010000290.1:0-4337 GCA_051002815.1 Gemmatimonadaceae bacterium | reverse complement strand
GCCCAAGTTCGAGGCCCTGCCGAAGCAGACTCAGGTTGCGATTGGCATCAGGCAACTCGCCGTCCCGGCTGAACCCGTACAGCTCCTCCATGTTCTTGATCGAATAGCGCTCGACCCCGGCGCGGAGTCCCTGTCGCACAACCGCGTACAGGTCGATGAACCGTCCTGCTCTAAGCAACGAGTCCAGTTCCTGCTCGCGCGTCGCGTATCGACCCATCAGCCGCTTGAACGCCGACGGCTCGTAAGGCGCGTAGTGAAAGACGTGCATCCCCGGATGCTGACGGGCCGTCCGACCGATCAGATCCATGACCCACTCGAATGCCTCGCGCTCGGCCCGGGCGGTGAAACCCCACTTCGCCTCGTAGCTGCCGTCGGCCCTGACCACTCCAAACAGATACTCGCGTCCGCCCTCGGCCGCGAACTGATCACCCTCCAGATCGATGAAGAGATCGCCCGGCGATGGCTCGGGCAGCCGGCACAGCCCCTTTTCTGGTTCAACGCTCAGAAGCTCGTGGAGCGGAGGCGTCTTGCCACGGGACTCGAACTGGAGACGCGCCTGCTCGCGCACGCGCACGTAAGTCTCCATGGATCCGCGGCGCGGCCTGGGCTCGAGCGGCATCTTCAACGCAGCAAGGCCCGTCAGCGTCGTTACTTCACGCGATTCCAGCTCGCGCCGCTGGATGCGCGAGATTCCTGCAACAAGGGAAAGATGATCGTCCTGGCGACGTCTTGCCTTACACTCCTCGATCCACCGGCAAACCTCGCAGTGGTCGACGGGGTCGGGATAGTTGCTCTCGGCGATCGTCAGGTGGGACAGTGCCACCGTCTCGAGCATCTGGGCGCGGATCAGCCGGAAGTACGCGGCGTAATCGTCCAGTCGAAACTGGTGAACACGAATGTCCGCTTCGGGAGTTACGACGTAGAAGTTCTCCGGCCGGCTGCCCTGAGCGACTGCGAGCATCTCGGAGTAGAGACAGAGTTGCAGCACGGTGCCCGCCCGGGTTTCCCGCGCAAGCTTGGTATCGGCAATCTCGTATGACCAACTGCCTAGCGCGCTACCGGCCTCGACGCGCTGCATGATGTCCGGGTAGCCGAACCAGTTCCCATCCCTCAGTGCGCCCTGTACGATGATCTCGCTGCCCTCCCGCATCGCGGCCAGCGTCGCAGCGACTCGGTCGTCGGGATTTTTCACGTCCCCGAGCTCTGAGATCGACCTTCGTGAAGCACGGAGCGATTCCACATACCGGCGCTCATGCTCGAGCCCGCGTTTCCACAGAATGTCGAGTAACGGATCCTCGTACTGCCGCGGCTTGTTCCGATCGCCGAGCGCCACCGCCATGTCGAGGGCGGTGCGGTGGCGACAGCCGAGAAAGCTCGAAAGATCGGTAGCCGAGAGGACCAGCTCTCCGTCGCGAAGATGCATTACGACTCGATGGCCCGCCGAAACGCATCTACCGCCGGCGGCCCCGAACCGATCCCCTCATCGTGCTTGAAGAACACGTACGCTTCACCCCACGGCTGCGCCGCGATCCGTTTGGCCCACGCGGCAAGCGCCACTTCGTCGTAGTCGAGCCGGTGCAGGCGCGCGTAGCCCCACGATGCGGTCGAAACGACCGGCGATGCGAACTCGGGCTGTTCGGTGACGCACAACGCTATGTCGCGCTCGCGCAGGGCATCGAGCACATCGTCCTCGAACCAGCTCTCGTGACGGAACTCGATCGTGTAACGCCGACCTGCCGGCAGCGTGTCGAGAAAGGCGCGCAGCCGGCCGGCATCCTTCTTCAGATTCGGAGGCAGCTGGAAGAGAATGGGCCCGCACCGCTCAGCCAGGCAATTCGTGGTGCGCAGCAGAAACTCGACCGCGCTCGCGCACTCCGGCTTGAGCCTGGCGTGATGCGTTATTCGCTGGCTCGCCTTGATCGCGAAGGTGAACGAGTCCGGTACCTGCGCCGCCCAGCCCTGCAGCACGTGCTCCTTCGGCAGCCGGTAGAAGGTGTTGTTGATCTCGACAGCTGGAAACCTTCCCGCATAAAAGCCGAGCATGCCTTCATCCTTGAGATCGTCAGGATAGAACGACCCCTTCCACTCCTTGAAAGCATAACCGCTCGTGCCGGCGAACAGCTTCACGATGCCTTGCGCCCCTTCTTCTCCGGCTTGGCAGGCTTCTCGGAGGCTGCTGGCGTCGCCGCGAGGCTCGCCTTTAGCGCATCCATCAGATCGATGATCTTGGTGCCGCCAGCCGGTGCGATGTCCGCCGTAATGTCCTGACCCTCCACCTTGCGCTGGATCGTCTCGAGTACGCGCTCGCGCACGGTGTCCTTGTACTTCTGTGGATCGAAGTTGTCGGTCGCCGTCTGCTCGATCAATTGCTTGGCGAGATTGAGCTCGGCTGGCTTGACCTCGCCTTCGGGGATAGTCACCTCGGTCGTCGGCCGTACTTCATCAGCGTAATGCAGCTGCTCCATCACCAACACTCCATTGAGCGGGCGAAGGAGAACCAGATGCTGGCGTCCACGCGCAGCGTACTGACCGAGCGCGGCGTACCCCGTTTCCTGAAGCGCGGCTGAAAGCAGCCGGTACGCACGATCGCCTCCCTTGTCGGGGCCCAGGTAGTACACTTTGTCGAGATACTCCCGGTCCACCTTGGCGAGCGGCACGAATTCGATCACGTCGATCATTCCGGTCGCCTTCTCCTCGAGCGCCTTGAGCTCCTCGGTGGTGAGCACCACGTACTGGTCCTTGGCAAACTCGTACCCCTTGACGGTATCGTCCCGCGCCACCACCTCGTTGTCGTCCTTGGGACAGATGTATTGCTGCTTGAGGCGCGATCCGCATTTCTTGTGAAGCATGTTGAACGACACGCTGGCCTTCGATTCCGATGACGAGTACAGGTTGACCGGAACGGAGACGAGGCCGAACGAGATAGTGGCATTGCCGATCGATCGAGCAGGCATGGTACGAAGCGGGGTTGAGGGAGGTCTGAATTTACAGTGATCGACGACGAGCATGACGGCAAGTAGCGACGAGGACAAGCGCGACAACCTTAGTCTTTACCGGGCTAAGCGGACGGCGGACTCGACCACCGAGCCAATGGGTACGGTCTCAGCCGTTCCCGGTCGGTTGTTCGTCGTTCACAAGCACGCCGCGCGGCAGCTGCACTTTGATCTCCGGCTCGAGATGGAGGGCGTGCTGCGATCGTGGGCCGTGCCCAAAGGGCCATCCTACGATACCAACGACAAACGCCTCGCCGTGATGGTCGAGGACCACCCTCTCGAGTACGGCGATTTCGAGGGAATCATTCCAGCCGGGAACTACGGAGCCGGAGGGGTAATCGTCTGGGACCGGGGTGAGTGGATCGCACTGGAGGATTGGCGCGAAGGGCTGGAAAAGGGGAAGCTGCTCTTCGAGCTCCGCGGCCTCAAGCTGCACGGGAAATGGACGCTCGTGAAGATCAAGAAAAGCGAGCGCGACTGGCTCCTGATCAAGGAGCGTGATGAGTGGGTCACCTCGCCGGGCGACCAATTCCCCGAGACGTCGGTGCTTTCTGGGCTGACCGTCGAGGAAGTGAAGGAGGGACGCAGCCCGGCCGCGTCGCTCAGGGCCGCGCTCAAACAGACCTCCGCGCCGCGGGTGCAGGTCGATCCGCGTTCAGTAAGAGTGATGCTTGCCAGTTCGGGGGCCGAGCCGTTCACGCACGACGATTGGGTCTTCGAACTCAAGCTGGACGGCTACCGGCTGCTGGCGAGCAAGTCGGGGGGCGAGGCACTGCTCCTCACCCGTAACGGCAACGACTACACCGGCGTATTTCCCGAGGTCGCTCGCGCCGTCAGGGCGCTGCCGTTCGACGATTGCATCATCGATGGCGAGGTCGTCGTCCTCGATGCGCAGGGCAAGCCGAGTTTTTCGCGGTTGCAGAGGCGCGGGCGTCTCTCGTCGCCGCTCGACGTTCGGCGCGCCACTGTCGATCTGCCGGCGACGTATTTCGCCTTCGATCTCCTGGGATTCGAAGACTTCGATCTTCGCCCGCTTCCGCTGGTGCAGCGTAAGGCTCTTCTGATGGGCGCCGTTCCCAAGCTGGGAATCGTGCGCGCACTCGATCATATCGAGCGCGAGGGCGAGCGATTCCTGGAGCAGGTGGAGGCACTCGGCCTCGAGGGGATCATCGCCAAGCAGGCGGACTCGCCGTATCGCCCCGGCCGGAGCGAGAAGTGGCTCAAGATGAAGACAGACCCGACGGCGGACTTCGTCATCGTGGGGTTCACGGCATCCAGAGGGAGTCGCAGCCACTTCGGAGCGTTGCAGCTTGCCGATTACGTAGGTGAGACGCTCGTCTATGC
>JBPCLX010000289.1:0-3703 GCA_051002815.1 Gemmatimonadaceae bacterium | reverse complement strand
GGATAGGCGCATGAGGCTGAAAAGCGATCGAGTTGGCAGTGTGGTCCCAGAGGATCGGAAGCCGTGAAACTAGCCCTTGGGGCAAGCGGGAGCGAGTGCGCGAAGAGCGGTCCCTGTTGCAAAAAAGGTCCTTGACAGACTATCCAGGACACGGAGGCGCGCGGCGAGGCCAGCGTCCCGGACGTCGGCACGCTCTACCGTGCACTGCGGCGTATGAGGACCAGGGACTCATCCAGGCCTCCGATCGGAAAGAAGCGCCGGACGCTGGCGATGAGCGGCGGAACTACTACCGGCTGGCGCCGCTGGGGCTGCGCGTCGCGAAGGCCGAGGCCCGGCGGCTGCAACGTCTTACGCAGGCGGCGCGCATGGGCGGGCTGCTCGAGGCGAATGCATCATGAGCGGCGAACGCATGCTCAACGCGTCCGAGCGCTGGCTCCGGCTACTCCTGCATCTCTATCCCGCCGATATTCGTGAAGAGATGGAGCGGCACTCGTCGAGACGTATCGCGACCGCTGCCGTGCGGCGCTACGGCAGGGCGGAGCCGTATCGTTATGCGTGGTCTGGCTGCGCGCACTGGCCGATTCGGTGGTCAACGGCCTCGCCGAGCGGGCCCGGCCGGCGATCGCCCGCGTCACGGGAATCGAGCCTGCCGCGCGCTGCGACAGGAGTGAACGCCCGGATGCCTGGATGCTCGTCAGGCTGACCGTAGCGAGTCGGCCGGATTCACGCGAGTCGCGCGGCGGCTCGGCACCCAGGAAGCGGCGAGCGCCGTCAACGTCACCAGGAGGGCCACCCCGGCCAGCGTAGGAAGGTCGCCCGGCGACGTTTCGTAGAGCAGGGTGGCGGCCACCCGTCCCGCGGCGACGCTGGCTGCCAGCCCGATGGCGATACCTAACGCTGTGACGGCGAGCCCACGCCCGAGCACCTCGCGCGCGACGGCCGCCGGGCGCGCACCGAGTGCCATCCGCAGGCCGATCTCCCGCGTGCGCTGCGCAACGGCGTAAGCCATGACACTGTACACACCGAGCGCGGCGAGCAGCAGCGCGACCGCCGCGAAGCTCGACACGAGCAACGCGCGAACGCGCGGGCCGGCCGCCAATGCCTCGCGGTTCTGCGCGAGCGGCGTTACCTCGGGCACCGGCAGATTGGGGTCGATCGACCAGACGGCGGAGCGTATCGCGGCTGCGTATTCGGCGCGGCTTCCATCAGTACGTAGAAGAAGAGTCGTCGTCGGCATGTACACCTGGTCGTAAGGCAGGTACAGCATTGGCTGTGGGTCGGCATCGAGCTGACGGTCGCGCACGTCTCCAACAACCCCGACGACCTGCTTGGTGTTGCCGTCGGTACCGCCCCAGTAGAGTGCTCTCCCTAACGCGTTTTCATTGGGCCAGAGCTGTCGCGCCAGCGAAGCCGAGATCACGACCACGTCTTCGGCGCCCTCGCGGTCTCGCTCTTCGAACGCGCGGCCCCGGAGCACTGGCACTCCGAGCGTACGGAAGAAGTCCGGCGTTACGCTGCGCCAGCCGGCCACCAGCAGGCCGCTCGACGGCGCGGTTGCCGCCCTGTCGACCGGTGTCACATCGTTCGCGTAGCCCCACTCGCGGTAGGGGTTTGTGACCGTCACCGCGGCAGAGCTTACCCCGGGCAATGCGGCTGCCCGCGCCACGATTTCCCTCACGAACTCACGCTGCCGGTCACCGTAGTCGCCCGGCAGCTGCAGCGGGACCGCCAGCACGTTCGCAGCGGCGATGCCCGTATCTACCCGAGTCAGGCGTCGAAGACTGGTGAGCATGAGGCCGGCCCCGGCGAGCAACACAACGGCGAGGGCAAGCTGTGCGACGACGAGAATGTCGCGCAGGCGCTTGCCACCTCGCGACCCACCACCGCGGACGCCTGACGAGAGAATCCCCGAGAGGTTGACACGAGCTGCGCGCAACGCGGGCACCAGTCCAAAAAACAAGGCGGTCACTGCCGCCATGCCGACCGCAAACGCCAGCACGCGCCCGTTGAGCGTCAACTCGTTCAACCGCTGGCCCCCCTCGGGCACGAGTACACGCAGTGCGCCTACCCCCCACCAGGCGAGCAGTGCCCCCCCCGCGCCTCCCAGTATCGCCAGCACCACGCTTTCGGTGAAGAGCAGTCGAACGATTCGGCTGCGACTTGCCCCGAGCGCCGCCCGGATACCGATCTCCGCTTCCCGGGCGATGGACTGCGCAACGAGCAGGTTGGCGACGTTGGCGCACGCGAGCAGCAGCAGACAGCCCACCGCTCCGAACAGCACCCAGACCGACCGCCGGTAGTTTGCGCCGTAAATCCAGTCGGAGAACGACTCCAGGCGCACCCCCCAACCGGAGTTGGATCGGGGATGCTCGGCGGCGAGCTCGCCGGAGATGCGTTCCATGTCGGCAGCTGCCTGACGATGTGTCACGCCCGGCTTCAGTCTGCCTAGCAGATCGAGTGAGCGGTTGTCGCGCTCCGCGCCGGGGTCGGCGCCAAGTGGGAGCCATAAATCGATCGAAGGCGCGAACGCGAAATCACTTTTCAGCACGCCGATCACGCTGTGCGGCTCGCCATCGAGGATGATCGTCCGCCCAACCACGGACGGATCGGCGCCGAACCGGCGTCGCCAGAGTCCATCGCTAAGCATCGCCACCGGCGCTGTGGCACCAGCTGATTCATCCGCGTCCGAAAAGAAGCGTCCAAGCGCCGGCTCTGATCCGAGAAGGGGAAACAGCGTCGCCGATACAATGGCCGCGTCAAGGCGCTCCGGCTCGCCTGCTCCGGTCAAACTCGGATGCTCGACGCGCATCGCCGCTAGGGCGGCGAAGGCGCGCGTGCGTGCCTGGAAATCGAGAAAGGTCGGCTCGGCCGAGGGGAAATCCTGTCGCTCGGATGTCGTCTCCCATATCCGCACCAGTTCGTCAGGCCGTGGATATGGAAGCGGCCGGAGGAGAGTGGCATCGGCCACCGTGAAAATCGCCGTGGCGGCACCGATTCCCGCCGCCAGAGCCAGTGCGGAAACGACGGTCGCGCCGGGCCGGTTACGAAGTTGACGCAGCGCGGACCGGATGTCTGAAAACAGGGTCATCATGAGGTGCTGAAGAGGGAACAAACCGACTACCGCGTTATGCGACTGCCGACCGGCTATCGATACTTGCACGAAAGAAGCATGCCGAATCGCGCTCCTTCATAGATTGTTTCCATTCAACGACTTATGCTTTGCCGGTGGCGTTGCGACGGTGGCCGCTTTGTCCGCGTCCGGGACGCGCAATCCCGGCATCGCACAGATTCAACGCTCAGACGTGCCGCAATGCATCGGCGCGGGATGCGTCTGAGGCAAAGAATCAAGCTTACGGCGCTCGCGGTAGCGGGCGGTGACGACCATCCTTGTCGTATCATGGAATTCTCGCCGCCGCCACGATGAATCTCGAAGCGCTGGGCGCGTTCGCCCTTCTCTGCTTCTCCTCGCTACTGGCGCTTCTCAACCCGCTGAGCGTCGCCCCTCTCTACCTGGCGCTGACCGCGGGCTACACGCGCGCGCATCAGTTGCGCACGCTGCGAACCGCCATACTGACCGGTGCCATAGTATTGTACTTCTTCGCCATACTCGGCGGCGCGCTCTTTCAGCTGTTCGGAATCACTCTCGAAGCGTTTCGCATTGCGGGCGGAATCATCCTCTTCGGCATTGGGATGGACATGCTCC
>JBPCLX010000288.1:0-3477 GCA_051002815.1 Gemmatimonadaceae bacterium | reverse complement strand
CCCTGCTGAGGCTCGGACGTCCTGGCGAAGCGCTCGAGGTAATGGAGCAGGGGAAGATCCGCATGTCGGCCGAGGCAGTGTCGCGGAAGAATGCTCGAGCCGGTGCTTCCCGGCTCGATCTCCAGGCGATGCTCCGCGAGATACCCGAGGGAAGTACGCTGGTCGCGCCTGTCGTGACTTCGCAAGGCAGCGCGGTGTTCGTGGTACCCGGCGGTTCAGCTGTCGTGGGGAAAGAGCACGTCGTGGAGCTCGATTCGCTGACCACCTCCACTGTCGGGGAGATGCTGGGCGGCAGAGCGGGGTCCGGTGGCTGGCTGAATGCCTATCTGGGCTGGCACAACAACCGGAATCGACTCACGGAGCTGTTCGAGGGGTTGGATGAGTTGACCACTTCACTCTGGGATGCTTTGGTTGGCCCGGTTCACGCCCGGCTGATGGAGTTAGGCGTTGACCGCGGCGCACCTGTGATACTCATGCCGACGGGATGGCTTGGCCTGCTCCCCCTTCATGCAGCGCGTCGCATGGAAGGCGAGCGATGGACCGCGTTCGGAGAGGAGTACGTGGTGTCGTATGTTCCGAGCGTGGGAGCACTCGAGGCATGCAGGCGACGACTGGACGCGGGGCCGCGCGGGCGCTTCGCGCTGCTCGCGGTGGCGAATCCGACCGGGGACCTTCGCTTTGCCGAGGATGAGGTGGCCGCGATAGCGTCGTCCTTCGCCGAGAGTGCCGGGACACCCATCGCCGCACAGGTGCTCGCCAGGGAGGAGGCGACGCGCGCGAACATCCTCGACGGAGTGCGCGGCGTGAGCCATGTCCACTTCGCCTGCCACGCCGAATTCCACTGCGCGAACGCGGCGGAAAGTGGTCTGTTACTGGCGGAAGGCGACCGGCTTCGCATCGAGGACATCATGTCTGATGAGCTGGATCTCGACTCGTCTCATCTCGTCACGCTATCGGCATGCGAGACGGGGATGACCGAGTTCCGGACGATGCCTGACGAGTTCATCGGCTTGACCGGCGCGCTGCTGGAGGCCGGCGCGCCAGCGGTCATCAGCAGTCTCTGGCCGGTGGATGACGTCTCGACGAAGTTCCTGTTGACCGAGATGTACCGGTTGCATCTCGGCGGAAGGAGTGTCGCCGCGGCACTTCAGGGGGCGCAGCGGTGGGTGAGCGAGGCGAGGGCCGGGGAGCTGGGGCTTGCCGCGGTGTATCAGCGCAACTATGCGGCGTCAGGCAGCGTGGATGAGTCGGCGCTGAGGAGCTGGCATTACTACGAGGGTAATCCGCAGGTGAGGCCATTCGCGCATCCCTTTTACTGGGCGGCGTTCACCGTAACGGGAGCGGCCTGACCCGAAGGCAGCTGCGAGCGTGCACGCGAGGGCACCGGTCGTTCGTCAGGACATTCCGATGCGGCGCGCGATGACGGTTGCCAGGGCCATGATCGTCTCCTGCGGGTTCACCCCCGGCGCAGTTGGAAGGAGACTTCCATCAGCCACGTAGAGCCCGGGAACCCCGCGGACCCCCCCGTCCGGAGTGCAAACGCTCTTCCGCGGATTGGTGCCGAACCGGCAGGTGCCGTTCACGTGGGCCGAATACATCGCAAGACGATTCGGTCCGTAGTCGAGCCTGACGAGCGCCGCAATGTCTTTCTCGGAACTGACACGCCCGCCGCGCGCATGGAGGGTGAACGCCTCGGCCGCCCCCGCGGCGAGCTGCAGTCGTGCCGCCGCCTGCACGCCGCGTGCGAGCGTACGACGGTCGGCGTCCGCAACCCGGTACCGAATGACCGGCCGTCCGCGCCTATCGAGCGTGACGGTGCCACTCGACAGCCCCCGCCGCGCGCCGTCGCGGACGAGGACGATGATGGGGCCGAGGCGCGAGAACTGGAGCATGCGCGCACGATGGGCTTCACCGAACCCCGGCAGCGCCGTGGAAGCGAACGCCGGATAGAGCGGCGGGCACTCCATCCAGAAGCCGTAGCCGTCGCTTCCACGGTGGAACTCATCGCACACCGATGAGAGCGGCAGTCCGGCAGCGGCGTACATCTCACGGTCGTAGACTCCGACGACGGCGGTGGTGGGGTGAAGCCGCAGATATCGCCCGACCGCTTCGCCGCCGATCCCCGAACGCATGAGTATTGCCGGCGTGCCGACCGCTCCTGCAGCGAGCATCACGACCGGCGCTTCGATAGTCAGGCGGCCGCGCTCGGCACCCGTCTCACCGTCCAGCAGCACCGCGTGCACACGGTTGAGCGGCGCGGCGCCCCCGCCGGTCGTCTCGATACGCTCGACGCGCACCTCGGTGAGCAGGCGCGCCCCGGCCCGGAGTGCACGCGGGATGTACACGGTGGCCGGTCCCTGCTTGGCTCCATAACGACAACCCAGCCCGCAGGTGCCGGCGCGCACGCACCCCCGGGCATTGATCGCCGCCGCACGGGCCCGCCAGCCGAGGGCGCGCGCTCCATCGAGCAGCGCACGGTTGGACGGGGAATGCGCGTCGTCGGGCGCACAGCGGGTATGAGTCTCCTTCTCTATGAGGTCGAACACCGGCGCCATATCGGCCGCCGACATCCCTTCGGCCCCGTGCTCCCGCGTCCACTCGTCGAGCACCCAGTCAGGGGTGCGTAGCATCACCAGCCAGTTGACGAGCGCGCTGCCGCCGGCGGCGACGCCCTGGAGGATCGGAATCGACAGATCCTCGGTAGCTCGGGTACCGGACTCGGCGTACAATCGCGGCATCATCTCCGCCTCGCGCTCCGTGAAGTCGCGCGAGCTCCACCACCTGCCTTCCTCCAACATTACAACGTCATGTCCACCCTCGGCGAGCCTGGCGGCGGCAACCGCGCCTCCGGCACCGGTTCCGATCACGCAGATGCCGGCACGCACGACCGTGTCAGGCGGGATTTCGCGGCCGCGCGTGATTCCTTCAGGGACCAGCGGCTCGTCAGGCTCGGCAATCACCGCGGGGGACTCCCCTATCCGCCTGACCGGATCGGAGTCGCTGGTGGGTCCGGGCAGCGGGCCCTCCCAAGCCAGCTCGGGCCGCCGCGTGTGCAGCGGTTCCCGCCAGCCAATGTCGCGCAGGCCCTCGGGAGTGGCATACCAGGTGGACAGAACGAGCCGGCGCAGCGCCTGCAACATGGTGCGCCTGATCGGCCACCGGCTCACCTCCCATGCCCCTAACGTCGCCTCACGGTCGGCCGCCGGCATGCTGCTGAACCGCGCGAGCCTTCCAGCGGTGAAGAAAGCGGTGACCGGGTGATCGAATACCCAGAGCAGAGCCGCGACCCGGCGCGCCAGCAGCGGATCCCCGGCGGCCAGCCTCCGCTCGACCGCCGTCGCCAGTCCGGCGGCCGAGTCGAGGGGAACGATCGTGCGGCAAAGGGCTATCAGCGACCTGGAAGCGGAGATCGGGATTTCGGGATCGGGAATCGGTGTCTGGAACCTGGGATCGGGCGTGAGAATGGCTGATGATTGC
>JBPCLX010000287.1:0-3208 GCA_051002815.1 Gemmatimonadaceae bacterium | reverse complement strand
ACTGTCACGACCTGCCAAAATTTCAACTGGCGGAATCTCAAGTCCTGCGTAGATTGCCCGACCCAACTCCGATCGTCGTGGGCGCGCGAGCGCCGAGGAGTTTCTGATGGGATATGAACCGTATGCCGCGCGCCGATTGCGGCGCGTTGTCGCCTGCACTTCAAATGTCCTCTTGCGTGAGACGTTGATACCGCTACTGATGGATCTGCCTAACACTTCTCTCGATGTCACAGCGCGTCCTGCGCGTACCCACCGGACTTCGCCGGACGCGCAGCGCGGTGACGAACGGTTAGGCGACGTGCTCGTCCCTTCGCCTGTCGTCCAGGCAGACCTGCCGCTCGACGACAGGCGGCTCGGCGGCGAACTGCCGGAACTGGCGCGTGGTCTCTCCGGCGCCGACATGGCGGAGCTGCTCGTGGTGCTGGCTCAGCAGTCCGCCGCACTCAAGCTGGTCTGGGAGGCACACACGCGTGGCGCCATAACGCTGCCAGACAGCCTCGAACAACGCGTGGAAAGCGTTCGCCGCCGCGCGCCGCGTTTTCTATCCGCGGCCGCCCGGTAGTATCCGGTGGAATGCCGCTCCGCTGCCTAACTGCGGAGCGGGAAGCACCACCTGCCGGCCGGGCCGCATCGGCCACCCCTTGACCGGCAGCCGGCCGCGTGGCAGCGTCCGCAACGCATTTACGCCGCGAGCCGTGCTTCCGGCCTTTCTCTTCGTCCAATCCATGCACACTCGACCGCTTCAGCTCGTGACGCCATTGGCGCTCGCGCTCAACTTCACGGCACTCGCCGCCGTTTCGGCCATCGCCCAGGAAACCGGGGCGCGTGCTCCGAGCTCGATCGCCGACAAGACAGCGGGCTGGCAGCGGATCGATGGATTCTTTCCGCTCTACTGGGATGCAACGGCCGGCCGCTTGTGGATGGAGATTCCGCGCCTCGACACCGAAGTCCTCTACATCACGGGACTGGCAGCCGGCCTCGGCTCAAACGACATCGGCCTCGACCGCGGCCAGCTCCACGATTCGCGCATCGTCCACTTCGAGCGCACCGGGCCAAAGGTGTTGATGGTTCAGCCGAACTACGACTTTCGCGCGTCGAGCACCAATCCGCTGGAAGTACGAGCGGTTCGCGATGCTTTTGCGAGATCGGTTCTGTGGGGGTTCACCGTCGGAGCGGAATCGGATGGACGAGTGCTGGTCGATGCGACCGATTTCCTGATTCGCGACGCCTCGAACATGGCGCAGCAGATGCGGCCGGGATCGTACAGACTGGATGGGAGCCGAAGCTCCGTGTACCTGCCAATGACGATGGGCTTTCCACGGAACACGGAAATGGAAGCGGAGCTCACTTTCGTGCGGCAGCCTGACGCGGGCGCACGCGGGGGAGGATGGTTCGAGGGGGTCGGCAGCGTTGCGGCAACCGCCGAGGCGGCGAGCATGCGGCTCCATCATTCTTTCGTGGCGCTACCGGAACCGGGCTTTCAGGCACGCGCTTTCGATCCACGCTCTGGTTACTTCGCTTTCGGCTACCGCGACTACGCCACGCCAATCGATGAGCCGATGATTCACCGGTTCATTCACCGGCATCGGCTCGCCAAGCGAGATCCCGCAGCGGCGGTAAGCGAAGCGGTTGAGCCCATCATCTATTACCTCGACCCCGGCACGCCCGAGCCTGTGCGCTCGGCACTGCTGGACGGCGCTCGGTGGTGGAACCAGGCATTCGAATCTGCCGGTTACCGCGATGCGTTCCGAGTCGAGCTGCTCCCCGACAGCGTGAGCCCGCTCGACATCCGCTTCAATGTGATCAACTGGGTGCACCGGTCTACGCGCGGGTGGAGCTACGGCGCGTCGGTTTCTGACCCTCGCACCGGTGAGATCATCAAGGGTGTGGTGACGTTGGGTTCCCTGCGAGCTCGGCAGGACTACCTGATAGCCGAGGGACTGCTGGCGCCATACGAGACCGGCAATGAGCGTCCGGCGGAAATGCGGGAATGGGCGCTAGCTCGGATTCGGCAACTGTCGGCTCACGAGGTGGGGCACACGCTCGGACTTGGCCATAACTACTACGACAGTGAAGGCGGCCGGATCTCCGTTATGGACTATCCGCATCCGTTGGTCACGATGCGTGCGGACAGCTCGTTCGATTTTTCGGAGGTGTATGCGAGCGGGATCGGCGAGTGGGACAAGGTAGCAATCAAATACGGGTATCAGGATTTTCCGCCCGAAACCGATGAGCGCGCGGCGCTCGCGGCGCTGCTCGACTCGGCGTGGACGAGCGATCTGCGGTACCTCTCCAACCAGGACGTGGACCTGAATCCGAAGGTGGATCAATGGTCCAACGGCGTGGACGCATCCGCGGAGCTGCGGCGAATGCTTCAGGTTCGCTCCGTTGCGCTGTCGCGGTTCGGCGAGCGGGCGATAAGGCAGGGGCAGCCGTTGGCGCAGCTGGAGGAAGCGCTGGTGCCGCTCTATCTGCATCACCGCTATCAGGTGGAGGCCGCCGCGTCGGCACTCGGCGGTCAGCACTTCATCTACGCGATGCGGGGGGACGGGCGTGAGCCGGTGAGCTGGGCGCCGGCGGGGGAGCAGCGCGCCGCTTTAAGCGCACTACTCGCCACCGTTACACCAGCGGCACTCGCACTCCCGCGAGACATTCTGGACCGGATACCGCCGCGACCGCCAGGCTATGGCATGAGCCGCGAGCTGTTTCCGCGCTATACCGGAGCGGCTTTCGACGCGATTTCGCCTTCGATCGTAGCCTCACGTCACACCATGGCAACCATGCTCACTCCGCAACGGGCGGCGCGTCTGGTCGAGCAGCACGCATTGGAACCGGCGCTTCCCGGCTTGGGTGAGGTACTGGATTCCCTCGCCGCCGCGACGTTCGGTGCGACGGCTCGCACGCCTTACGAGGCGGAGGTGCGTCGCGCCACTCAACGTGTGCTCGTGGAACAGATGATTGCTCTGGCCGACGATGCTCCAATGCCTCATGTACGGGCGATCGCCACGGACAGGCTGTCGAGTCGGATGGCGGCGTTGCGCCGGCCCGGTGCTACGGGCGATGAGCGGGCGCACCGGGCGTTGCTCGCTTCTGATATAGAGAGGTTCATCGAGCGGCCCGCCGGCGCAGCCGACTCGCCGGAGCTACCAGAGGCGCCTCCCGGCGCCCCAATCGGTGAGCCCTCACTCGACTGGCTGACGCGGTTGGA
>JBPCLX010000286.1:0-2891 GCA_051002815.1 Gemmatimonadaceae bacterium | reverse complement strand
AGGAACGGAGCGCGGCATCTCCATGATCGCATCGGGGCGCGACGACACCGGACGGGTCGGCATCACCGGCGCGTCCGACTCCGTGGCATTGGGACGGCTGGCGCAGGCGAGCGCGAAGATCGCGGCGGCGAAAAGCGGGGTACGGAGGTGCATGGTTGCTTGGAGCGGGTGGTCCAGGTGTGCGGGACTCCGAAGTCTCCGCGGCGGACCCGCTCCGCGGAACCCCCTCGTTCGAATTCGCGAAATGCTCGTGCGCGCCGGGCTGTGCGACGATGACCTGCGGCACCCGCGCAAAGGCTCCGGTTCCGCGCTTTTCTGCAATGATCGAGAGAGGGCTTACCGATTGTCCGAAGTGAGGCAATCACCGGAATTTCGGCGTCGCCGGTTGCAGCCGGAGCCGATCTGCTGTACGCTCGGTCTGCGCCGCTTGCCGGTCAGTCATCAATCTCCAGGTCAATGCGCTCTCTTACCCTCCCCTTCATCCTCTGCGCCTGGCCAGCGGCGCTCGTTGCGCAAAACGCCAAGGCGGAGTTGGTGGCCGCGATCGATGCGCGCAAGGCGCAGTATGCGATCATCTCGGACGAGATCTGGTCGCTGGCTGAGCTGGGCTATCAGGAGCACAAGAGCTCTGCGCGCCTCCAGGCGGAATTGAAGAGCGCGGGATTCACCGTTGAATCCGGAGTCGCCGCCATGCCGACGGCATTCGTGGCAACGTATGGCAGCGGCAAACCGGTGATCGCAGTCCTGGCCGAGTTCGATGCACTTCCGGGGCTGTCGCAAGGCGCAGTGCCTATCCGCCAGCCGGTGGTCGAGCACGGCGCGGGCCACGCATGCGGTCATCATCTCTTCGGCACCGCGTCTGCCGCCGCGGCGATCGCTGTGAAGGGGTGGATGGCGAAGAGCGGGCAGAGGGGAACGCTCCGCGTATACGGAACGCCAGCCGAAGAAGGGGGCGGCGGCAAGATATACATGGTTCGGGCAGGGTTGTTCGACGATGTGGACGTGGCGCTCGATTGGCATCCCGGTGCGCAGAACGCGGCCGGACCGGGGAGCACGCTCGCCAACATGTCAGGCAAGTTTCGCTTCAGGGGCAAGGCCGCGCACGCTTCCGGTGCTCCGTGGGCGGGCCGTTCGGCGCTCGATGCGGTGGAAGCGATGAATTACATGGTGAACATGATGCGCGAGCACGTTCCCGATGGCACGCGCCTTCATTACATCATAACGAGCGGTGGGGCCGCGCCGAACGTCGTACCGGACTTCGCCGAGGCCTACTATTACGCTCGTCATCCGGACCCCGAGGTAGTGTTCGAGTTGTGGGAACGGTTGGAGCTCGCGGCCAATGGGGCGGCGATGGGTACTGGTACCGAGCTCGAAGTCGAGGTGGTCAACGGAGTGTACCCGCTGCTACATAACGAAACTCTGGCGCGGATGATCGATGCGAATCTGCGCGCGGTCGGGGGGGTGCACTATACGACGGAGGAGCGCGAGTTCGCCGACCGGATCACGGCGACGCTCAGCGAAGCACCGAATGCTCTGGACGAAGCGGCGCGGATCCAGCAGTTCGAACCGAGCGACGCCGGCGGATCGACCGATGTCGGCGATGTCAGCTGGGTGGTCCCGAACGCGGGCTTCAGCACGGCAACGTGGGTGCCCGGCACGCCCGCGCACTCCTGGCAAGCCGTAGCCGCGGGCGGAATGAGCATTGGACACAAGGGAATGATCGTCGCGGCCAAGACGATGGCGATGAGTGTCCATGACCTGTTCACCACGCCGAAGCTCATCACCGATGCCCGCGCCGAGTTCGTGAAGGCGCGCGGGGCGGGATTCACCTACCGTCCGCTGATTGGAGATCGCCAGCCGCCGCTCGATTATCGCGTGAATCCCAGGTAGCTGGCGGGAAGCGCGAGGCGCGATGCGTGACGCTCGAGGAGGTAAGCGCGACGCGAAAGGGCCCATGCGAACCTGTGGATCGGCGTCGATGTCAACGCACGAGGGGGGCAGCATTGGGATTGAAGCGACAAAAGGGGCTGTGGGCTGCACTGGTCAGCTTTTGAGTGCGATCGGTGCCTCCACCTTCACCCTGAGTTTGCGTGTCGCATCTCCCGTTTCCCCTTTCCCGTTTCCATTTCCCGCGCTGTTCTACCATTCCCGAACGGTTCGAACAACCGGGCCCACAGCGCGACGAACACGAGCGCCGTCGGCAGGTGCACCACACCGGCGGGAATCCACATTATCAGTCCGCCTAACTGCTGATCCTCGAGCGGCGTGAGTCCCCAAACGAGGGGCCAGCTGCCGTAGGCCGGATACCAGGGCGTGCTGGCGAATGTGAGCAGCGCGCCCAGCGCCGAACCGTACAACGCCGTGCCGAACAGGCAAAGCACCGCGGCGCCGTAGCGGGCGCGCTGGTGCGCGCCTCCGCCCAGCATCGACCACCAGAAAAGCAGCGCCGTGCCGACGAAACTCACGTGCTGCAGCGCATGGATGGCATCGTTCTGAAGTGTCGCCTGGTATAGTGCCGGAACGTGCCATACGACGACCGCGAGGAGATGCAGCACGAAAGCCACCTCCGGCCGCGTCGCGATGCGCCAAATTCGACGCAGGTAGCGCCGGCTCCAAGCGCCGAGCCGGCGCCGCCAGCCGATCGGCAGTGCCCACAGCATGGGCACGATCGGCGTGCCGAGAACGAGCAGCGGAGCGGCAAGCACGATCATTAACTCGTGTTGTGTCATGTGCGCGGCGAACAACGCCGAGCCTAACGCATCGAGCGGCGAGACGAGCGCGATGGCCATCAGCAGCATGCCCCCGGCGAACGCCATCACCCGCCAGCGCGGCAATCCGCGACCCGGTCGCGTGCGCCTGGCGAGCCGCCGCGCCCCCACCGTATACAGCAG
>JBPCLX010000285.1:0-9001 GCA_051002815.1 Gemmatimonadaceae bacterium | reverse complement strand
CCAGGATTCCGTGCTCATCCTGCCCCCCGGTGCATATCGCGTAAGGCTGAGCGCCGATGGTTGCCTGGAGTACGAAAGTCAAGTGACGATCAGCGCGCGGGTGCGAAATCGCCTTCCAGCGCGGCTGGACTGTACGCCGCGACCGCCGAGTCGCTAGCAACTGCCGGCTGGTGTTGAGCTCGTCAGTCCGGTGAGCGCCCGGAGTCCAGAAGTTAGGCTGTTCAGGCTTTTTGGTGGCTGGCGATGGATTGTGGCCGGTTCACGGTTCCGCCTTTTCAACGCGAAACCTCTGCGTCCTCCGCGTTAAAAAGAACGCAGCCGCGAACGGAGAAGAGACCGTGGCGCATACGAATCGCTTCCCATTGTCCGGTTACCAGTTCCCGTTCACGACACTAGCGTTAGCAATTGCCGGCTGGTGTGTTGAGTCGTCAGTCCGGTGAGCGCCTCGAATCCAGAAGTTAGGCTGTTCAGGCTTTTTCGTGTCTGGTCATGGATTGTGGCCGGTTCACGGTTCCGCCTTTTCAACGCGAAGGACGCGGAGGTTTCGCGGAGGGCGCAGAGGACTGAAAAAAGGAGTGTGAGGACAAGTGGAGCGGCCTTACGAGCGCTTTTTGCTCACGATGTTCTGTCATCATGTTGCTTGTTTTATTGCTTTTCCTTTTGCATTCCTCTGCGCCCTCCGCGAAACTTTGCGTCCTCCGCGTTAAAAAGAACGCAGCCGCGAACGGAGAAGAGACCGTTGCCGCAGACGAATCGCTTCCCGCTTCCCATTTCGCGGTTACCAGTTCCCGTTCACGACACTAGCGGATACCCGCAGCAATTCCGGCTCCGATTCCAGCCCCGGTGAGTAGACCGATCCAGAAGTGTCGCCGGTACCAGGGGGGGGCAGGCATCCGTAGCATCACCACGTGAGCCTCGGTCACCGCTGTCGTCTGCCCGATGATCACCGCCGTCGCCTCACCCCAGTCCACGCGTGATACACGGAAACGCGCGACCAGCGAATCCCGCCGCGCCGGATCCACCGCGATCCCTTGGGTACCCGGCTCGACCCACGGATCGGAAGGAACCAGAAAAGTAAACGTGGTGTCGCCGACTGTATTGATGAAGAAGCGCGCGGGGGGGCGCTGTTGACCGAAAGCCTCGCGAGGCGTACCGAATAGCGCCGCCGTCACGAAGATCACGGCAATGAGCGGGAAACGGGAAATGGGAAATGGGAAACGTGCGAGCATCCCGTACGTTTCCGATTTCTCGTTTCCCGTTTCCCGCTGTTTGCTCTCCGTCATCCTCTCGTTAGATCGTTGAACATGGCCAGGGCGAATATCAGCCCGATCACCGACAACCCCACATACGCCAGATAGGCGCGCGTTCGCTCGCTGAACGACTTTCCGCGCACTGACTCGACCACGTTGAGCGCGATTTGCCCGCCATCGAGAATGGGAATCGGAAGAAGATTGAATACCGCCAGATTCAGGCTTATCACCGCCAGGAACCGGAACAGCGTCTGCATTCCCGTTCGTGCTGCTTCCGCCGATTGCGACGCGATTGCCACGACCCCGCCGAGCTCCCGCGGCGAAGCCTGGCCGGTGAACAGGTCCCGCAGCACTCCGAGGATCAGCCCGATGAACCCGATGCTCTCCTGGAATCCGTTTGACACGGCTGTCGTTATGGGAACCCGCTCGTACTCGAGCGGTGGCAACGGGTAGTAGACTCCGATCTTGCCCACCGTGCGCATGCTGTCGGTGCCCGGCACTGCCTCCGATTCGGAGTTCGGTGTCACCGTGAGGTTCAGCCGTTCATCGCTTCTGACGACGGCGAGCCGTACCGGTAGACCAGGCGACCCCGCGACGACCTCGACGAGTTCGTGCCACGCCTCGATCGGTTCATCGTTTACCGCCACCACCGAATCGCCCGCTTCGAGTCCCGCCTCCTTGGCCGGGCTCGGCCCCGCCAACATCGACATGATCACCGCTGGAGAGCGCGGCAGAAAGGCTCCGGCCACGGCGGTGCGAGCCGGGCTGCCCACGGCACCTACCGGGACCGCCACCTCGTTACGGTGCGTGCGAATGTGTACCGTTGGCGAGTCGGTCTCCATCACCGAGCGGGTGAAGTCGCGCCAGTTCTCGAGCGACGATCCGTTGACGGCGACGAGCGTATCGCCTGACGTGAACTGCGTGAGTTGCGGTGCCTCGGCGGGAGGGCGCACTTCACCGATGACCAGTGTGGAGACGTAGGGCGAGCCCCAGACGCCGTAGACCAGGCTGAACACCGCCACCGCCAGCAGGAAATTGAAGAACACGCCCGCCAGAAGAATTACCAGCCGCTTGTACAACGGCTTGGACTCGAAGAGCCGCTCCTCCGGCACCGGCCTCGGACCAAAAGGCGCCATTGCATTGGGATCGTAGTGGCGCGGCAGCCTGGGGGTGGCCGTCCCTTCGGGAAGCACCTGGGACGCGTTGGCGCCCGTGAACTCCACCTGTTGGACTTCCTTTTCGCTCCCGCCTTCCAGGAAGGCGACCGGCTCATCCTCGCGCGACGCCATCCGCACGTACCCGCCTAACGGGACGGCGGCGAGCACGTACTCCGTCTCGCCCCATTTCCGGCTCCAAAGCGCGGGACCGAAGCCGATCGAGAAGCGGGGCGCATAGACCCCCGCCCACTTGGCGGCCAGAAAATGCCCCAGCTCGTGAACGAAAATCACGATCGCGAGCACGAAGATTATCGCGGCAGGGCCGCGCAGTATTTCCAGGAGCTGCTCTAGCATCCGAACATCGTCCGTACGTGTTGGCGCGCGCGCCGGTCCGCGTCGAGGAGCACATCGCGATCGCTCCCATCTGCGTCACCGATCGCCTCGAGGGTCGAGGCGATCGCACGCGGTATGTCTCCAAATATGATACGACCCGACAGGAACAGCGCTACGGCGGCTTCATTCGCGGCGTTGTAGACCGCCGGCGCCGCCTTCCCTGCCCGCCCAGCTTCGATTCCCAGCCGGAGCGCGGGAAAGTCGCTTTCACGAACCGGCTCGAATGTCAGGGGCGACAGCTCCACAGGGTCGAACGCAGGTACCCCGTTGTCCCCCACGCGTTCAGGGTGAGTGAGGGAATAGAGGATCGGAAGCTCCATACTGGGCGCCCCGAGCTGGGCTAGCACACTTCCGTCCACGAACTCCACGAAGGAATGAACCACGCTCTGCGGATGCACTACCACATCGATTCGGTCGAATGCCAGCCCGAAAAGAAAGTGGGCTTCAATGACCTCGAGGGCCTTGTTCGCCAGCGTGGCACTGTCGACCGTGATCTTGCGACCCATGCTCCAGGTTGGATGCGCAAGCGCATCGGCAACGGTTGCGTGAGCCAACCGCTCGGCTGGCCACGACCGGAACGGCCCGCCTGACGCGGTTAAAACCACCCGGCGAACGGTTTCCGGCGGCCGCCCCGAAATGCACTGCAGAATGGCGCTGTGCTCACTATCCACCGGAACTATCTCTCCGCCGCCGGCGCGGCGGGCGGACTCCACCAGCTCGCCGGCCATGACGAGCGATTCCTTGTTGGCCAGCGCGACGCGCTTTCCGGCGCCTATCGCCGCCAGGGTGGCATCGAGCCCCGCGGCGCCGACGACGGCGTTCAGGACGATGTCCACGTCCTCGCGGGTAGCCGCCTGCACGAGGCACTCGGGGCCGCAGCGCCACTCCGGGGGTGCGTTCTCGTCGTCCGAGACCATGCCGACGAACGATGGGCGGAATGCTTGCGCCTGCTCGGCGAGAAGCGGTGCATTGGAGAACGCGGTGAGTCCGGTGACGATGAAGCGATCGGTGTGGCGGGCAAGAACGCGCAACGCGGTCGTGCCTATCGAGCCGGTCGAGCCGAGTATTGCGACGCGCCGCCGGATCATCGCATGGCCGGGAACAGGCGCAGAACGCTCAGCAGCCAGTAGGCCACCGGAATGGTGAACAGCAGGCTATCCACCCGGTCGAGAACTCCGCCGTGCCCAGGAATGATGCGCGAGCTATCCTTGACCCCCGCCTCGCGCTTGATGAGCGATTCGGCGAGGTCACCCACCTGGCCGGCGATGCTCACTACCGCGCCGAACAGGAGCACCGCGCCCGGATAGAACGCGAGCCGCGCCACCGGAATGAGCACGAACTGCTCGTACAGCCAGGCGGCCACCATAGCGGCTATCAACCCTCCCAGCGCCCCCTCGACGCTCTTTCCAGGACTCACGCTGGGCATGAGCTTGCGACGCCCGAATGCCCGCCCGACGAAGAACGCGGCGGTGTCGGTGACCCAGGTGATGAGCAGCGGAAAGAGGAGCACGCTCGCTCCGGCGGCGGCGCCGACGGCATACGGGTGGTAGCGGAGCGCGTAGGCAAAGCTGAGCATTCCGCCGGTATAGAGCGCGCCAGTGAGGGTCGTGGCGACCGCACCTAACGGCTTTCCTTCAACGCCGCGCCAGCGCAGGCTGGCGCCCACCAGCGCCAGCAGGATCATCGCGGCTCCGCTCATGGAGAGCGTGAGAATGGCCACCAGCACCCTGGCCAGGGGTTCGATCACCGGCGCCAGTGCCGGACCGAACGCGGCGCTGGCTTCGAGCGCCGAGCCAGGCAGGCCCAGGTAACGCGCGTGCACAGAGAGCGGAATCAGCGCGGCCAACGCAATGCCCGTCGCCGCGAACGGCCGATGGCCGGCGGCACTCGTGATGCGGTAGTACTCCCAGGCGGCGACCGCCGATACGATGCTGAGCAATGCGGCAAGCGCCCAATCACCGAGCCAGCCGGCGCCTAGCGCGACGGGGACGAGGATGAGCGACGCAAGGACTCGCGTCGCCAGTTCGGAGCGTGCCATCGGAGAGTGCCTGACGACCGGTTGGCCGTCAGACCTCCATGATCTCGGCTTCCTTCGACTTCAGCGAGTCATCCAGCCTGGCAATGTACTCGTCATGCAGCTTCTGATACTCCTTTTCCGCCGCTTTCTTGTCATCCTCGGAAACTTTTTCCAGCTTCTTGGTCTTGTCCCGCGCCTCGGTGCGCCCGTGCCGGATGGCGATGCGCCCCTCTTCGGCGAGCTTGTGCACCACCTTCACCAGCTCGCGCCGGCGCTCCTCGTTGAGTGCGGGAAGCGGCACGCGGATGAGCCCACCCTGTGAGGAGGGATTGAGACCCAGATCGGAGTCGCGGATGGCGCGCTCGATCGCCTGGACCGTGCCCTTGTCGTACGGGGTGACCGTCAGAAGCCGCGGTTCGGGCGCGGAGATCGACGCCACCTGCGATACGGGCATCTGGCTCCCGTACACCTCCACCCGTACCGTATCGAGGAGTGAGGTCGTTGCCTTGCCGCTTCGAATCGAGGCGAATTCACGCTGCGAAGCTTCCAGCGCCTTCTGCATTGCGGCGCGGGCGGACCTGGAGATCTCGGAGATCGAATTGCCGGAGACGGCGCTCATTGCACGATGGTCCCGATCGGTTCACCACGCAGCGCCTGTGCAACTGCGCCGTCGCGATGAATGTTGAGAACGATGATGGGCAGCCGGTTCTCCTTGCAGAGCGTGATCGCCGTCTGGTCCATGACGCCCAGCTCACCCGCGATCACATCTCTGTAGCTCACTTCTTCGTACCGGACCGCCTTCGGATCCTTCTTTGGATCGGCCGAATACACGCCGTCCACACTCGTCGCCTTGACGATAACATCCGCCTTCATCTGAATGGCGCGCAGCGCGGCGGCGGTGTCGGTGGAAAAGTAGGGGTTGCCGGTCCCCGCCGCAAAGATCACGACGATGCCATTCTCGAGGTGCCGGAGGGCGCGCCGGCGAATGTACGGCTCCGCCACCTCCTCCATGCGAATTGCCGTCATCACGCGCGTGTTGACACCCTTGCGCTCGAGTACATCCTGGAGTGCCAACCCGTTGATGACGGTGCCGAGCATCCCCATGTAGTCGGCGCCCACCCGCTCCATTCCCATCCGGGAGAGCTGGGATCCGCGGACGATGTTTCCGCCGCCGATCACCAGCCCTAACGCCACCCCCATGTCGACTACCTGCTTCACCTCGCCGGCCAGCCGGTCGATGACGCCGTAGTCGAAGCCGAACTCCTTTCCGCCTGCCAATGCCTCACCGGACAGCTTGACCAGGGCACGGGGGTAGCGCAGGGCCGCGGTCACGCCCTATTCCTCGCCCACCTTGAATCGCGCGAATCGGCGGACGACCAGATTCTCGCCGGTCTTGGATCCGGCCTCCTTCACCAGCTCGCCTATCGTCTTGCTGTCGTCTCGCACCCATGGCTGGTCGAGCAACGCCACTTCCTGGAAGAACTTGTCGATCCGGCCGTCGATCATCTTCTGGATCACCGCCTCGGGCTTGCCTGACGCCTGCGCCTGCTCGGTGAGAATGCGGCGCTCACGCTCGACTACCTCCGGCGATACTTCCTCGCGAGACACCGCCATTGCGGGTTGCGGTACGCCGGCGGCGATGTGCTCGGCGATCGCGCGAACGAGCTCCTGGAACAGCTCCCCGCGGGCGACGAAGTCCGTCTCGCAGTTCACTTCCACCAGCACGCCCAGCTTGCCGTTATGGTGGATGTAGCTGGCGACCATTCCCTCCGATGCCGTTCGGCCGGCGCGCTTCTCGGCCTTGGCGATTCCCTTCTTGCGCAGGAGCTCCACGGCGCGGTTCACGTCCCCGCCGGACTCCTCGAGCGCCTTCTTGCAGTCCATCATCCCGGCCCCGGTGCGCTGCCGGAGCTCTTGGACGTCCTTGGCGCCAAATGCCGTCGTTGCCATTGCTCTCTACTCCTCTATCGGCGCAGCCGCGCCTGGTACGTTCTCATGCTGTCATCGCCTCGCGCGCCCTGCAAGGCGCGGCGACCGCGAATGCTCGCTCTCTTTCACGACAACGCCGCCGGCAGAGCGCCGGCGGCGAGGTGGTCCACAGATTACGCAGATTTCACAGATAGATGCCGGTCATGTTATCGACAAACTACTTCATCGAGGCGGGAATCGGTAATTAAGGATCGCTCTGGCAACCCACATTCCAAAGCTCACGCCCAACCTCTCACTCGCCGCTATCGCCCCCGCCAGCGCCCTCACCGGTGGCCTCGCCGCCTTCACCGCCTTCACCGCCCTCGCCACCCTCGGCGGCATCGCTATGCCCCTTGAGGCGCGCAGCGATTGCTTCGGGCTTGGCCCGGCGACGCCGCGGCCGGCGCCGGCGACGCTTGTCACCCTCGTCGGTCGACTCCATGCCGCGCTCGGTGCTGTACGTCTGCGCCTCCCCCTCTTCAGCTTCGACTCGCTTGGGCGCCGCCTGTCGCGCTTCGATGATCTCGTCAGCGATCGATCGCGCAATCAGCTCGACCGAGCGTATCGCGTCGTCGTTTCCGGCGACCGGGACAGTGATGAGATCCGGATCAGCATTGGTATCGACGATGGCGACGATCGGAATCCCGAGCTTGTTCGCCTCGTTGACGGCGATGCGCTCCTTCTTCGAGTCGACGACGAACATGAGTCCCGGCAGACGCGTCATCGTCTTGATGCCCGCCAGGTTCTTCGCCAGCTTCTCGCGCTCGCGCGACATCAGCAGCTGTTCCTTCTTGGTGTACGCCTCGAACTCACCCGTCTCGGCGCCCGACTCGAGATCCTTCATGCGGCGCACCTGCTTCTTGACCGTCTGGAAGTTGGTCAATAAGCCGCCCAGCCACCGCTCGGTGACGTGCATGGCGTCGCACCGTTCGGCCTCGCCTTGCACGACCGCCTTGAGCTGGCGCTTGGTGCAGACGAACAGCACGTTTTCGCCGCGCATAACGACCTCGCGAACGAGCTGCCGCGCCAGCTCGAGCTGTCGCAGCGTCTTCTGGAGGTCAATGATGTAGATGCCGTTGCGCTCGGCGAAAATGAAGCGGCGCATCTTGGGGTTCCACCGGCGCGTCTGATGGCCGAAGTGGACACCGGCTTCGAGTAGCTGTTCTAGACGTGGCTGGGACATTCGTTCAATCTGATCCGGTCTGGGTTTGGGTCGTCCGCGCCCTTCAGTGCCGCCTTCGACCGAGACTTCCGGCACCCAAAGACGGCTCGGGACGCGTGAGTGATGGGGATTCGGGATTGGGGATTGGGGATTCGAGACACCAATCCCCAATCCCCAATGCCCAATCCCATCTGCTACCGTTTGCTGAACTGGAACCGCTTCCTGGCCTTCGGTCGTCCCGGCTTTTTCCGCTCGACGGCGCGCGCGTCGCGCGTCATGAGTCCGAGATCGCGCAACTTGCGCCTGTGCTCCTCGTCCGACTTGACGAGCGCACGGGCTACAGCCAGACGCAGTGCGCCAGCCTGTCCGCTCGTGCCGCCGCCTTCGAGAATGGCCTTCACATCAAAGCGCCCGAGCGTATCGGTCGCCGCGAACGGCTGCTGGATCGCGCTAACGAGTGTCGGCCGGGGGAAGTAGTCCCCGAGGGTCCTGCCGTTCACATCCCACTTTCCCGAACCGGGGCGAAGATACAGACGGCAGACGCTTTCCTTGCGTCGCCCGATCGTGTGAATCACATCCGCCATTACGCCTTCTCGCTCTTCGTGAGGTTCAGTACCGTGGGCTGCTGCGCGGTGTGCGGATGATCAGCGCCGGCATAGACGCGAAGCTTGGTGCGAAGCCGCGTCTTGGCGAGCGTGCTCTTCGGCAGCATGCCGTGCACAGCCTTCTCGATGATCCGCTCGGGGTGCTTCTCGAGCATCGTCGCGAAAGGCGTGAACTTGCCGTGTCCCATGTATCCGGTGTGGCGGAAGTACTGCTTCTGTTCCGCCTTACGACCAGTTACACGCACCTTGGACGCATTGATGACGATGACGTTGTCACCGGTGTCCATGTGTGGCGTGAACATCGGCTTGTGCTTGCCGCGGATGATCCGCGCGATCTCGGTAGCCAACCGTCCGAGGATCATTCCGTCGGCATCGACAATGAACCACTGATGCTCGATGTCCTTGGGGGTGGCGGTATATGTCTTCATTTCCCAGTAGGTAAAGCGTTT
>JBPCLX010000284.1:0-6354 GCA_051002815.1 Gemmatimonadaceae bacterium | reverse complement strand
GCACCCTCCATAGTCGCTTCATCAACAGCCACCCCGCGCATTCTCACGCTGACGAGCGACGAAACACCCGGCTCCTGCATCGTTACGCCGTATACCGCATCGGCCGCCTCGGTGGTGGTGCGCGGGTTGTGCGTAATGACTATGAACTGGGTGTTGCTCTTGAACTGCTCGAGCATCCGCACGAAGCGTCCCACGTTCTGATCGTCGAGCGGGGCATCGACCTCGTCGAGGAGACAGAATGGGCTCGGCTTGGTCAGGAAAATGCCAAACAGCAGCGACAGCGCCACCAATGCACGCTCGCCACTCGACAGCAGATGGATACGTTGCGTCCGTTTGCCGCGCGGCGCGGCGTGAATTTCGATGTCGCAGTCGAGCGGCGTCTCCGGATTCTCGAGCCGCAGGTCGCACTCGCCGCCGCCGAACAGAGTCATGAAGATGTTGCGGAAATTCTCGCGGACCTGGTGAAAGGTGGCGAGGAACAGCTCACGCGCGGTGACATCGATCTCGCGGATCGCCTGCTGGAGGGAGTGCTTTGCCGATGACAGGTCATCGCGCTGACTCGTCAGGAAGTCCAGGCGGCGCACCTCCTCGTCATGCTCCTCGATGGCGAGAGGATTGACCTGGCCCAACTCCGTCAGCGTCGAGCGCAGCGCCTCCATCTCCGATCGCAGCTCGGCGTCTTCGATCTCCAGTGGCTCGAGTTGTTCGAGCATCTGTTCGAGCGGCCGACGCCATTCGGCCTCCAGCCGTTCGCGGATCGCGGTCCGCTTTCCGGACAGCTCGGCGTAACGCAATTCGGCATGATGCAGCGCATCGGCGGCCGCTGATGCGGAGAGACGCTCTTCGTCGAGCCTGCGCTCGGCTGCCTCGAACGCCCTGTCCGCGGCCCGAACACCTTCCTCGGCGGCGGCGAGGCGTCCGCTGATCTCGCCGAGTGCCTCCCGGCGGTTGTCGATCTCCTCTGTCCATGCCGTCATCCGTTCGGCGAGCGCACTATCACGCGCGGCGATGTCGGCCAGCTCCGCCATCAGCGCTTCCAGTCTGCCTGACGCGGCTGACATGTCCTGGGAAAGCCGGTGCTCCCGATCGGTCGCTACCTGCAGCCGCGCGGCAATCCGGGCCTCCTCGACCTGGCCGCGCGTGCGTGCCTCGCGCGCCTCCTCCTGCTCTTGTTCGACCGTGACGAGCCGCGCGCGCGCATCGTTGGCCGCCTGATCGGCCGCCTCGATCTGGTCGGCGAGCGTACCCAGCTCGCAGTCGATCGACGCCGCCTGACGAAACAGATCGGTGCGGCGCTCGGAGATCCGGGCGATCGCGGCGGCTACGTTCTCCAGCTCACGCTGCGCACGCTGCAGCCGTCGCTCCCCATCCTCCCGCTGCGTCTGCGCCGTGCGCAACTCTTCCTGAGCGGCGGTCGCTGCCTCGGCCGCTGCCGTCATCGAGCGTTCCGCGGCGGTAACAGCCTGCTGGGCAACCTCCGCGCGATCGGCCGCGGCGGCCCGGGCGGCCATGCAGCTCTCCAACTCGCCGCCCACGCTGCGCAGCTCCGCTCGCCTGCGGAGTGGACCCCGCCCGGTCGCGTTCCCCGGCAGCCACACGGCGCCCCGGCCGTCGACGAAGGCGTCACCGTTACCTAACGGCTTGACCGCGTGAAGCAGGACGCGCAGCCACTCCCGCGCCGCTTCGGCGACGTCGGCCAGCGCCACCAGCGGTTCGTCCGCGCCGTCGACCGGTGCGTGGGCCACGTCCAGCGGCAGCAGGAGGAGCGGGCCGGGATTGGTGCGCGCGTGCCATGCGCGCACTTCTTCCGCCGCGCCGCTGTCCCGCACGAGAATCGCGTGGAGGTTGGCGCCCAGATAACGCTCGAGAAGCAGCGCGGACTCGGCGCTGGTCGATACGAAGTCGCTGAGCGGGCCGAGTATCACGCCCTCGCCGAATGCCTGACGTTCGTCGAGCAGCTTCGCGGCGGCCGGGGCGAGCCCGACCCTTTCGCGCTCCAGTGCCTCGAGCGCGTGCAACTTGGCTTCCAGAGAAGTTATGCCATCCTCGGCGCGCAAGAGCTCCTGTCGTGAGGCGTTCTCCCGCCCGCGAGCCTCCGTTACCGCGGTCCGGGCGGACTCGAGAGCGGCGATCCGCTCGTCGAGCAGTACCTCGATGCGCTCTACCTCACGCTCAGCGAGCGCGAGCGCGGCACGCTGCAGCTCCATGGTGTCGGCGAGCCCGTCGCGGTCGCGGGCGAACTCGGTAGTGCGCGCTTCCAACTCCGTTCCCTCGCGTGAGGCACTATCGCGATCGAGTTCGCGATGCCGTATGCGGTCACGCAGCTCGCGCGCCCCTCGCTCCGCCGCGTCCGCGGCCGCCCGCGCGGTCACGACGCGAGCCCGCGCAGCCTCATCGGCCGCCACCCGTGTGGCGAGAACCGATCGCGCCTGTTCCAGTTCGCCTTCGAGACGACTGCGGTCCTCCGACGCCGAGCGGCGCTCGGCTTCCAGCCGCTCACCGAGCTCGGCGCCGGCTCTGCGCTCTTCTTCGGCACGCTGGCGGCGCTCGATTGCATTGCGATGGCGTTCTTCGGCGACGGCGAGCTCGCTCTCGACACGGGCGAGCTCCTGCTGCTGCGCATTGGTGTTGCGCGCGAGCTCGGCTCTAGCCGCTTCAGCTGCGGCGCGATCGTGATGGGCCGCCTCGCGCCCGCGCTCCGCCTCCTGGACCAGCGTCTCCGCGGCCGGTACGCCCGCGCGCAAGGTGCCGACCCGGCTGTCGAGCTCCACCAGCTCATCGCGCCACGCGGACATGTCGCGGCTGGCGAGCGTCAACTCCACCTGAAACCGCCGTGCCGTCAACTCGGCGTGGCGTTCGGCCCGGCGACGCTGCCTGGCAAGGGACCGTACCTGGCTATGCACCTCGTTCACCAGGTCGTCGAGCCGCGAAAGGTCGATCGCGGTTTCCTCGAGACGGCGCTCAGTACTGCGGCGACGGTCCCGATAGAGGCTGACACCGGCTGCTTCCTCGAACAGCTCGCGTCGCTCGTCAGGACGGTCGGAGAGCAGGGCGTCGATCATCTTCGCTTCGATCACGACGCCGGAGTCGGCACCGAGTCCCGTACCGCGCACCAGATCCTGGATGTCGCGGAGCCGGCAGATGGCGCCGTTGAGCAGGTAATCGCTCTCTCCCGAGCGCGAAAGCCGTCGCGTGATGACCACCTCGCGATAGGCAATTGGCAGCTGCCCATCCGAGTTGTCGAAAACCAGCGACACCTCGGCGATGTTGACGGGCCGCCGTGCGGACGAACCCTGGAAGATTACCTCCTCCATCTTGGCGCCGCGGAGAAGGCGCGCACGCTGCTCCCCGAGCACCCAGCGCACCGCATCCGAGACGTTGGATTTGCCGCATCCGTTCGGTCCGACGATCGCCGTCACCCCGGATTCGAATCGCATGTGGGTCCGGTCGGCGAACGACTTGAACCCGTGCATTTCCAGTCTGGTCAACCGCACTAGAACGCTCTCCCTACTCGATAGGCGATGACCGCCTCGGGGGCGATCGGACGATGGGCAGCCAGGGCGACGGCGGCCTGTTCCCGCGTTTCGTACGCGCCGGAATATACGGCGATGCTGGTATCGGATGTACGCATGGCGAACGCCGGCACGCCGCGCTCCCGCCATGCGGCAAGTGAATCCTGCGCCGCGGCGCTGTCGACGAGCGTCGTGAGGCGCAACGAAAATGGCGCCCTGAGAAGGTATCCGCTCTCGGGTTCGAGGGTGCGATTGGCCCGTAACGCCTGCAGCATCGCAATGGCGGCCGTCTCATTGGGAAACGCGCCCACCGACACGCGATACCATGGCGTGTCCGGCGAGAAGGTCGACGCCGGAATACTGCGGATGTTCTCCGACAACCTGAGCCGGGCGGTACTCGAATCGGTCACGTTGGCCAGCACGACGACGTAGCCGGCAGCTGCGGCTGAATCGTCAGGATTGACTATCGCATCGATCGCCAACGGCTCCGCTGCAACCGGCTCGGTCGGTGCCGTGAGGGGGGTGGATGCGGAGAAGAATCCGAACCGGTCGCGATTGAGCCAACCCATGACGGCGCCGATACCCAATACCAATCCGGCGGCGATGGCGATCCAGAGCCCGATGCTCGCGCGCTCCTCCACGCGCCGCACGCCGCCCGATCGCATGCGCAGCACTTCGACGGCATCGGGTGTCGACCTGCGTGAACTGACGCGGCGCGCAAGCTGTGGCTCCGGAACGTGCGGTGGAGGCATCTCCTCGGGATCGCCGCCCGCGGAGGCGATGACGGGAGCGACCCCGGGTACTCGCGCCCCGTCGACCCTGACGATGGCGCCGAGCGAGTGCGCCAGCGCGTCCACGCCCGGTGCCCCCTCAGGGACGACGGTGAGGAGCAGGGCGCCGGTCTCGCGAAAGCCGTTTGCCAGGCGGCGCCACCGGTCATCCCGCAGCAGCGCGGGATAGTCGATCGGCCCCGGTCCGCTCTGCATGATGAACAGATTGCCGGCCCGATCGATCGGATGAGCGATCCGATTGAGCGATACGCCGTGAATGAAGGCGTCCATCAGTCCGTGGACCACTTCGTCAGGCACGAGCGACTGGAGCGGGGCAACCTCACCTACCAGGTCGCCGACAGCAACCCGCCGCCGCCGCGCTTGCGACTCGGCAATCCCGAGTGCCACTTCTGCTGCATCCTCCGCCTGACGTCCAATGATCACCGCCGCCGAGTGCGCGTCGAGCGCGGCGGCGATCGCTTGGCCCTCTTCGCGCCAGCGGTTCCTCGTCCCCGATTCCGTCACCTAGGGCGCCCCCTCGTATACCCAGTAGGGCTTTGCGCTCTGCCGCCCGGCTGATTCCGCATCGGCGCGAGAACGAAAGGGCCCCGCTACGACGCGGTGAACCGCGCTTTCGCCCACGGTAGTGGCCAGCACGCGAACTGTCGCCATGACGCGCGGTGTCGACGACCCCTCTCGTATCTCGCGTACTAGCTGCATCGCCGCATCCTGGCCGCGCAGGGCCCCAAACTGCAAGGTGTACTCGGCTGCCAATGGCGTCGGCTCGGGCACGGCCGGCGGATCGAACACCGACGTTCGTTCGGGCGGCGTGGGAGCCGTATCGGTGGCCGCCAGCTGGCCGGCAAAGGGGTTCTCGATCAGCGCATCGATGGTGTCGTCAGGCGTCTCGGCCACCACCGGCTCGACTACCGGCTCAGCTTCCGTCTCGGCGAGTCTGGGGCGAAATCCGTCCCAGTTGAAAAAGTACCAGAAGTCGTTCGCGCCCTCCTTGATCGTCGTCTGGTCCTCCCGCAACTCTCCGCTCACGATCACTACATCGGCTCCGCGCGCGAGCACGATCCGCCCGTCGGGCGCGACCGTCGGCAGGTCGGTGCGCCAATCGCTCACCACGCTGCCCTGCAGGCGGTCCGTGCCGACGCTCAGCACCCACACGGTATCACTCGCAGCTGCTCGAATCAGCAGATACCGGCCGGTCGGATCCATACGCAGTTCGCGTGGATACCCTGGCAACTCTGGTCCGTCGACGAGCGATTCGGAGTAGCGATCGATGATGAAAAGCTGCCGGCTGGAGTCGGCGATCACGTACACGCGGTCGCCGCTCGGGGACGTCACGAGCGCACGAGGTGGCGCCGGCAACTCGACATCAGGAACCGACTCGAGATCGCGTATGCGCACCGCCAGCAGCCTGTCGCCGGAAGTCAGATAAACCCTGTCACCGACCGGCGTTCGGAGTGCGCGCTCGGTTCGCTCGAGCACGAGCGAGCGGGCCACGCGCGTCTCCGGCGGCTGCATCTGCCAGAGGACCGTGCGTTGGCCACTGTCGGCTACAAGCACCAACGACCCATTCGGCTGCGGCAGCACTTCGCGTACGGGGAGTCTGGGCTTGTGGGTCCAAGCCTCCCCACTCCCTGGGGTGAGCCGCACGACGTCGCCTTTCGCGGCTAGTCCATGGATCGCATAGCCGTCCGCGGACACCACGTTTTTTATGGCCGGCCGGGGGTCCCGAGTCACCCCGCCGAGTCGCAGGTCGATGCGTACGGGCACGCCCCGCTCGTCTACCGCGGCAATCGATCCTTCGTACTCGTCGAATGCGAGAACGCGGGCGAGCACCGGAGCCCTTTCATTTGCCCTCCACACGACTGAATCGAGCTGCGGAAAGGCATGGACCTGCGGAATTCCCCCTTTGCGTGGAACGCGAAGGACGAGCAGATCGGGTCCGCGTGACCTGGCGACCTCGGGAGAATTGGCGTCGGACGCGGCATCATCTCGCTCGCCGCCACCGCAAGCGGTAACGGCGAGCGCCAACGCAATCAGTGTTGGACGCACGAACG
>JBPCLX010000283.1:0-6293 GCA_051002815.1 Gemmatimonadaceae bacterium | reverse complement strand
CCGAGCTCCGCCGCAAGCTCGACGATCCGGCGCGCGGTTTCCATGGAACGATAGTAAGGCTCGACGACAGCCAGGAATAACGAGACGTGCCGCCCTGTGCCGCGCGACAGGTGCTCCAGCCCCGCTTCCATGTCGACGATGATGTCGCGGCCATTGGCCGAGTGTGCGACGAGCTCACCAAGTAAGCCACGGACCGTGGCGTGGGCTCCGCACATTCAGCCGGCGCCGCCGTGCCCCACCTTTCCCATGACGATCAGCCGCACCCCATCGGGTCCAATCGCGCCGTACTCCTGCAATATCGTTTCGGCATTCTGAGTGAACACGGCTTTGATCGTCCCGTCGGACTGGGTCTGCCGCTCCATCAGTGTGCGCGGCAGTCCAACGATGTCCCGGGCCTCTGCCGGCGAAATGCCTAACGTGGCGGCCAGGTTGGGGTTGGTGTCCGCGTCGACCGCAAGCACCGTGCGACCGTCGCGCGCAAGAATCCGCGCGAGCGTGCCCGAGATGGTCGTCTTGCCACTACCGCCTTTTCCCGCGATGGCTATGCGCATCAGTGTCGGTGTGCTCCTGAGTCCCGCGCGGCGTGGCACTCGGCAGCGCCGGCGGGGTTGGTGTGACAGTCACAGGCCGGATCGTTGCACTCGCCGTGCCCCTGGCCGAGCAATGGTGCGAACTCGTCGGCGAAACGGCGCGCCGCCTCACGCCGGCCGATCTCAGTCAGGCGGAACTCGCTTCCCTGAAGCACGATGTAACCGCGACCGAGCAGCCGTTCGATGGCCGCCCCGATCGCCAGCTCTTCCTGAGCGAGAAACCGGGCGATGCCGGGCAGCGTCGCCGTGCCGGTGAATCCTTCTCCCTCGAGCCAGTACATCAATTCGAGAATCTCGTCCTGTCTCGCGACTTCGTGGCCGGTATCGTCGTTCATAACGACTCCTGACGGGCATGGCTGGCGCCGAGCTTCGCGGAATCCACGCACCCGGATTCCCCGGATTGCCCGGATTGCCCGGATTGCCCGGATTGCAGTGATTCACTGTCGATCAACGCGTGAATACGGTGGATCGCTACCTCCACGGCTTCCCGCACCGGAACCGACAGTTCGAGCGACAGTTCCTCTACTTCTGCTGGCTCGCAACCTACCATGAATACGCGGGCCGGAAGCGCTCCCAGCGCTTTCGCGACCGAAAGGGCGCTCGCCGGAATGATCAGGTGCATGTCCACACGCTGCGCCGCCTCGACTCCGTCGACCTCCAGCACATAGACGGATCCGGGCGAGCCGCCCCGCGTCATGGCGTCGACGATGATGAGCCGTTCGTAGCCGCCCAGCAGCTCCTGCGCCATGTGGATACCGCCCGTGCCTACCTCCAGCAGCACCACTTCCTCGCAGTTCTGCCACCGGGGCAGCTCGGCAAGGCGCTGAACGACCACGACACCAAAGCCGTCATCCCCACGCAGCACGTTGCCGAAGCCGGCGATCATCGTGCGCCCCATTCAACTCGAAGGCACTGGCTCGACGCCTACGGCAACCATGATCTCGCCATTCTGCTCACGCACGGGAAAGACGGTGAGCCGCTCGCCATCCACGTGAGCGCTCGGTGGACCGGATTCCCCTTCCGCAGTCGTTCCCCTGACTGCGGCATCCAGCGCGCTCACCCGCTGCCCGGTGCGGACGTCGTACCGGCAGCCATGCCAGCTGCACTGAATGATGTGCCCGTCCAGATTACCGAAACGGAGGGGCAATGGCGTGTCGCTGCAGCGATCGGCAACCGCATACAGCTCGCCATCCACCCGAACGATCAGTATCGGCTGGCCGGCCAACTCGCCAGGCGTCATCGTGTTGCCCGGCACATCGCTCGATGCCGCGACCCGCTGAAAAACCGGGCGTTGAGCGCGCCTGACGCCGCCCAGTTGCACCGTGTTGCCTGGCGACGATTCGCGGCCGCGGAGCACCAGCTCCTGAAATCCGGGGAGTCCATCGAGGAGCGCCGCTTCGATGTCGCGAGCCGCGGCTTCTGGTGCGACCGCGCTCCGTTCGACGCCGTGCAGGCGCACGTACACCACGCCGCCCACACAATCTGCCAGCTCTATGTCCACACCGTGGCCGTGGAGATGTCCGCGCACCGTGTCCAATGCCTCCTCGGCGAGCAGCCGCCGATCCACTGCCAGCAGGTCGTACGACATCAGTAGCAGTCGTATCGCCGGATCGGCCGAGAGCCGATTTAGAAAGGCATCACCACCCATCGATCTGATCGCGCCCATGAGGTGCGTGAGTGCGGTGCGATGCACGGCATCGATGTTTGCGAGCAGCGCCGCGGTTTGTTCTCGCACCGCCGGATCGGAGTGAGCCGCGAGAGCCGAAATGAGCCCGTCCACCTCCTCCAGCAGATCGTGCTGGGTGCCGGCGCCGCCGGCCGCTTCGGTGGGCGCATCCGTCTCGCTCACGAGCTCACCGGCACCCGCGAAGGTCCGCCGAGTGGGGCGGTGGGTAGCCGCATGACCGCTGCGTCGTCCATCGCGAGCAGTGTCACGAGCGCACAGACATCGTCGAAGATGGCCGCGATAGGCATGCTGAGTGCTTCGCCGCTCTCGTGCTGCAGCGGCTCGATCTCGACGACGACGGTCTCCCGCGGCAGCGCACCAAACTGGCGGCAGACGATGAGCGTGTTGTCCATGGCGATCACGCCGGTCACGGCCTCCGCCACTGCCTCCTGCACGCGGTCGGGAGAAGGAAGTGCGCCGTCCCATCGATACGCCGTGATGGTTCCGGGAACGCGTTCGCCACCGCGGGCCACGGAACTGACGGCAATGAGCCTTGCGAAGCGCCGGTCGCCGGTCTCGTCCTCCAATCGCTGGAGGACGGCGATGGGTCCGTAGCTCAGCTCTTCGACGGCGATGTGCTGCGGCCATTCGCGGGTCGCGAGCGCATCCACCGCCAGCACTCCGGCAGAATAGTCAGTCAGGTTGCGGTAGCCGATTCCACCGATGAGAGTGCGAGGGTGCATCACTCGTCCAGGCCACAGGCGCACGTATTGACCTCGCGCACGATCATTCCCGCTTCCGATTGGATGTGCGTCGTGCAAGGCATGCACGGGTCAAAGCTGCGGATCGCCCTCAGAACGTCCACCCCCCGGAACTTCTTGGGATCGTCGCTCTCCTCGAGCAACGGAGTATTGAGTACCGCTTCCTCGTAAGGGCCGGGCTGCCCCCACGCATCGGTGGGCGACGCGTTCCAGGTGGACGGCGTGAGAATCTGATAGTTGGAGACGGCGCCGCGGTCGAGGGTCAGATGATGGGTCAGATATCCGCGGCCCGCGCCCCAGAATCCTACGCCCCGCTGCTCCCCCTTTTTCGGGATCTCGAACGGGGTACTCGTTCGGGTATCGCCCTCCCTCAACCGATCCATGGCAAGCAGCCAATTGGCCATTGCCACCATGGATGTGTACCCGACGCAGTACGCGCGCGCTCGGTTGCGCTCGAACGCATTCCACACATCCGGCACGTGCCACTCTATCTCGCTTTCGGGCAGCGCGCCCTTCGGAAGCCTGATCTTGAGCGAGTGGCCGGTAGCCTCGAGAAACGGGCTCTCGGGCATCTTCTGCGCCACCGCCGTGTTCCAGAGTCGCGCATAGGCCCCGCCTTCCATTCCCTGCCGGTCCCATCGCGGAGCGGTGTCCCAGGTGTACTTCTCCTTCCAGCTCTGACCCTGAGGCCGCGGCTTTGTGATCTTGTTCCACGGGTGATACGGGGAGAGGGGCTTTCCGGCCGGATCGGTGGCAAAGTGCTGCCGCTCTCCGCTGCCTGTCCATTCCTCGTAATACGAGTGCTCGACGAACTCCTCGAGTCCGATGTTGATCGTGTGGAGATCCGTCGTCAGGAGTTCCCCGTTCATCACAACCCCGGGCGTCGCCCAACGTTTGTCGCCCCAGGCAGCCGCGTTCTCGTAGGTGGCGTCGTAGGCGTCGGGATGATCCCAGATCCCGGTGTCGATCAGATTCGCACGCCGAGCACCGACCTTTTTGTATTCGGGATTGGCTTCGTAGAAGAAGTCGGTGATGTCGTCCCAGATGCGGGCGATCTTTTTCGAGTAGTCGAAGAACTGCGCCAGGCGCAGGAACATTTCGTTCATAACGGTGAGGTTGACCGTCGAGCTCATCCCTCCCGGCACGATAGTCTGGGGGTGCGGATACTTACCGCAGATCAGCACGTATGCTTCCCGTGCCACCCGCGTCATGTGCAGCGCCTCGAGATACAACTTGCCGGTGAGCGGATTCAGATCGGTCATCAGATCGCCGATCGTACGATAGCCGTGAACGTCGGTGTAGCGTGCTTCCGTTGTGTGCGCGCGCGCCAGCAGCGACGGGTTCGTCCCCTCGAGGATCACGGCCGAATAGTCGGGGCCGGCCAGCAGATGCAGGTGGAGCGGATGGTCGTAGAGGAACTCGAACGCCAGGGCAAGATTGCGCACCAGGATTCCGAGTGGCGGCGGCGTGCAGCCTATCGCCATCTCGATCGCCAGGGCCGAGCAGGTAGCGTGCACGCCGCCGCACACGCCGCAGGCCCGGCTCGTTATGTAAATGGCGTCCCGCGGATCGCGGCCGACCATGATCACCTCGTAGCCGCGAAAGAGCGTCGCTACCGATCGCGCTTCGAGAATCTTGCGCTCCTTCACGTCGGCCACGGTGTGGAAGGCCAGCGCGCCCGCCACGCGCGTGACCGGATCGAAGTCGACATTCTGGATGTGCCCGTTGCGCCTGACGAGCTCGGCCACCTTTTCCGGCGTCAGTTGCGTCGGCGCACCGGCTGGCGCCGCCGCGGACTTGCCGTACGGGTCCGTGATCCCCTCGCGGAGAAACGCGTTCCCCTGCGCATCGAACTCGACCGGCAGATTCTTGAAGCACATCGTTCGTCTCTCCACGCGGGCGTTATGCCCGCCAGGTCAATTGCGGCGGGAGTTACTGGAGTTTGAATACCGTGGCGGCGCGACCGAGCTGCCGGTCAGCGGAACCCAGAGCCGCAAGAAGCGCCACCAGAGCCTCGTTGATCGTAGTGAGCTTCTCCGGGAGCGGCTTCGTGTGACCGCGCACCGCTTCGAGCCCATCGGCGACCGCTACTATGCTGCGCCTGGCGGCCGTCAGCGCTATAACGATCGCGATGAGGTAGCCGGCGAGCGCAATGACCACGAGGGCCACGGTGATCAACGTCAGCGTGAGCAGCATGGCGACCTCACTGTGCCCGTTGTGCCAGAACATCGGCGACCGTGGCGAGCTTCCGTTCCACCGTGCCGGCGGTGCCGAGGATCCTGGTCGCGGTGCCTATCGTGTCGTCCAGAGCGGTGATGTGCCGCGTATTGCCCGCTATGCCGGCGGCGGCCTGCAGGGTGTCCGCCGCGTATCGCTGAATGGAGCGAGCCGAGGTCCAGGTGCGATGCAATAGGTACACGGCAAGCGGCACGAACACGACCAGCGTAACGATCAGCCCCGTCCACCAGATGGTGTAAACCGCGTCGGGAAACAGCGCTGAATCGTTACTCACGTTACCTCCTGGCGTGATACTGCATCGATGACGCCGGCGAGGTTGTCGTCAATGGCGACGAGCCCGCCGGCGACCGCGCCCAATCCCGCGTTCAGCCTGACGACGTTGGGCGCGAGCCCGCCCGTCTGTACTTCGATGGCGCGCACCCCCATCCGGATCTTGGCGAGGTAGTTGATGGGCTTCTCGAACCGGGTCGCCGGCCCGCCAATGTCCTCGAGCGTCCTGACGATTGCACGCAGAAAGAGCGCGAGCGCCACGAACAGCGCGGCGACGCCGATCACCGAGATCAACGTCAGCAGAGTCATCGTATTCATCGCTGCCATCCCGGTCCAAGAACGCATGCCGGGCAGCCGGGGCAGCCCTCGGCGTGAGCCTTGACCGCGCCGGTTGCCATAACGACGCCCTTCGCCGATTCGAGAATCTGTCCCGCGACCTGATTCGTATTCTCGAGCAGCGCGATGTGAATGGTGTTGTTGGCGATCTTCTGTCCCGTGGTCCAGATCGCGGACACACCGGTCCTGATCTGGCGAGCGGTTCGCAGAATGAGAGTCAGCAGCAGCGCCACCACCCCAACCACAACGAAATAGATGACCAGCGTGATGATCCATACCTGCTGAACGGTTTCAGGACTCGCTTGCATGTGTGCTCTCCTCCGTCGGTCAGCGCCGGCCGCTGGCGCCGCTGTGGCTTTCGAGTGCCTCGGCGAGGCTGCCGCCCTTCGCCTCGATGCTGCGAACTGTCTCGAGGAGTCCCTCGGCGACCTG
>JBPCLX010000282.1:0-5600 GCA_051002815.1 Gemmatimonadaceae bacterium | reverse complement strand
CCCTCGTCAGGCACGGGAGGAATTCCATCCGGTACCTCGAGCGGCGCGACGATCGGTTCGGCGGGCGGCGCGTCCGGGGTCGCCGGGCGGCCGTCTCCACCGGAACGGCCGGCCACCGGTTCCGCCGCTCGAGGCAAGGCTAGAAAGCCTATGCGCTCCGCCGGCATCTCCTGCTTCGGGGCATTTCGCAGCCACGCTTCGAGTCCACCGGGCATCGTCAGGGATCTCCCGATGACGATGAAAAGCGCCACGTGAAGCGCGACGGAAACGATCCAGAACCGGCTTGCGCGCTGCTGCTTCACGTCACTCCAGCGGCAAAGGCCGATAGTACGCGGCCCGCGCGTGTAGCGGCCTCGGCGATCCGCTCCGGCGACGCGATGAACGACAGCCTGACGAATCCTTCGCCTCCGGCACCGAAAGCGGATCCGGGCAGCAGCACCACCCCTTCATCGATCAGCAGTCGTTCGGCGAACGGACCGCTCGGCACTCCCTGCGGCAGCGTCATCCAGAGGTACATCGTCGCCTGGGGAACGGTGCAGCCGAACCCCGCGCGGCCGAACGCCGCGACCGCCGCGTCCCGGCGCTCGCGGAAAATCGCAAGATTGCCAGGCACGAACTCGTCGTAGCTCTCGAGTGCCGCGACGCCCGCAGCCTGAATCCCCATGAACGCTCCAGTATCGACGTACGTCTTGATGCGCGACAGCGTGCCGGCGATTTCCGCATTGGCCACCGCCCAGCCGCACCGCCAGCCGGTCATGTTGTACGTCTTGGACATCGAATGGAATTCCACGGCGACATCCCGTGCCCCCTCGATCTCGAAGATACTCGGCGGCCGATACCCGTCGTACGCCATCTCAGAGTAGGCGTTGTCATACACCAGGAGAAGATCGAGGTCCCGGCATCGCTGCACCGTGCGTTCCAGATATCCCCTCGGGGCAATGGCAGCCGTGGGGTTGTTCGGGTAGTTCAGGTACAGAATCCGCGCCCGCCGGAGCACATCCGGCGGCACCTCATCGAGCTCCAGTAGAAAGTCCCGCGAGGAGCGGAGCGGCATATAGTGCAACTCGGCCCCGGCGAGCGCGGCACCCCCACCGTAGGCGGCGTATCCGGGCTCGGGGATGATCGCCACGTCGCCGGGCTCGAGATATCCGAGAGCCACATGGGCAATTCCCTCCTTGGAGCCGATTAGCGGTACGATCTCGCTGAACGGATCGAAGCTCAGGCCGAATCGCCGCTCCATGAAGGCGGCGACGGCTTCCCGGTAGGCGGCGAGTCCGAGCCCGAACCCGTAGCGGTGCATTGCAGGAGTTCTCGCCGCCCTTTCCAGGGCCTCTACCGCTCGCGGAGGAGGGGCCAGATCGGCGTCCCCTGCCCCTAGATCGATAACATCGACACCGCGTGCCAGCAGCTCTCGCTTCTTTTGTGGAATGCCGGCGAGAAGGTAGACCGGAAGGCTGTCGAGACGGCGTGCGCCCCTCACGAGGTAGCTTCCCCTTCGTTGATCACCGGATTTCGCACGCGGCTCACGCCGTCGATCTGGATCTCGACTTCGTCGCCTTCAGCGAGCGGTCCCACGCCTGCCGGGGTACCGGTCGCAATCAGATCGCCGGGCTCGAGTGTCATGATGCGCGAGATATACGCCAGCAGCTCGGGAATGGAGAACACCATTTCTGAAGCCGAGCCTCTTTGCCGCTCGACACCGTTCACCCGGGTGATGACGGTCAGCGTCTCGAGATCGTTGACCGGCACCGGCGTTTCGGCCACCGGACAGAAGCTGTCGAAACCCTTGGCCCTCGTCCATTGTCCGTCCCGCCGCTGAAGATCGCGAGCGGTAACATCGTTGAGCGCGACCACCCCGGCCACCGCTGCATCGGCCTCCAGTGGCCGGGCGTTGCGAAGCCGGGCGCTCAGGACGACCCCGATCTCCCCCTCGAACTCCACCTGCGCCGACGCCCGTGGCAGAACGATGGGCTCTCCACTGCCGATCATGCTCGACGGTGGCTTGAGGAAGATCAGAGGCTCGCTAGGCACTTCGTTGCCGAGCTCGCGCGCATGCGCACGATAGTTCCGGCCGACACACACGATCTTCGTTGGGGAGAGCGGCATCAGATTCAGGTTGGGAAGAGATGTCGGCACACATCATAGTTGGACGCTATCGTGAGTTGGCTGGCACGACGAGCCGAAGGCTCGAACTACGATGAGTTACGGAGTCGATCATTTCTTCGCACCGGGCTGAAAGAATTTCCGCAAAGCCGACTGCGCGTCCGCCCATGGCATGATCATTTGCGACGCCGGCGGGAGTGCTTCGAGCATCGCCCGGCCGTACGATTTGGAGATGACGCGAGGATCGCAGAGCACCACCACGCCGCGGTCGGTGCGGGTTCGGATCAGGCGGCCGAAGCCCTGCTTGAGCCGCAGCGTCGCGTGCGGGAGCATGTACTCCCGGAACGAATCGCCGCCGCGGGCCTCGATCGCCTCGCACGTGGCCGCGGTGATCGGTTCGGTCGGCACACGGAACGGAAGCTTGGCCAGAACGAGTCCGCGCAAGGCATCGCCAGGCACATCGACGCCTTCCCAGAACGACGCAGTGCCCAAAAGGATCGCGCGTCCCGATTCCCTGAAGCGGCGGAGCAGCAGATCGCGAGGCTCATCGCCGTGCACGAGAAGCGGCCAGCGCGCCGCGGCCTCCGATTCCCGCAGCGCCTGCGCCGTGTGCCTGATCTCGCGGTGGCTCGTGAACAGAACGAACAAGCCGCCATCGCTCGCCGCGGCCAGGTCGTGCACCACGCGCAGAATTCCGGCACGATGGCCGGGGCCATCGATGTTCGGGGGCGGCAGGTCGGTCGGAACGACGAGTAGTGCCTGCTCCTCGTAGATGAACGGGGAGGGTAGAATCGCCGTCTCCGGCTCGAGCTGTGGCTCGTCGAGGCCGAGCTGCCTTACGAGGAAGGAGAAATCACGTCCCCCGGCCAGTGTCGCCGAAGTCACGATGGCGGTGTTCACCCGTGACCAGAGATCCTCCCGCAGCACCGGCGCAATATCGAGCGGAACGGCGGTCGCGGCGACGTTTCTTTCCTTGCCACGCTGCTCGATCCAACGCACCAGCGGCGGCCCCGATGGAGCGCCGCGCAGCGCGGTCGCCAGCGCATCGCCAGCAGCGGCCAGTCTGCGAATGACCGCGGCCACTTCACCTAACAGCGGGGCGAGCGACTCGGCGCGGGCGCTGTCCGCTTCCAGACGCACCCTGATGAGCTGCAGTCCGTCGGCGAGGATCTGCAGCTCCGACATCAGGTCAGTGAGCGCCGCGTCCAGTCCATCCCGCCAGATGGGATGCCTCGCGAATGCGTCGGTGAGCCGCACCATTGGCTCGCCACCGACGGTAAAGAGCGTCCCCAGCAGATCGAACAGGCGAGCGCCTGTCGAGCGCGCCGCGCTGAGCGAGGGCGCCAACCGCCCCTCGACGAGGTCCAGGCTGGCGGCGCTCCGTGGATCGTTGCTCGTGCGCAACCGCGCGGCGAGTATCGGCAGGAGCCCCTTGTCGCGACGCTCCAGCCGGTTGAACAATCGCTGAAGCGACATGCGGCTCATCGTCGATCCGAGGTGATGCGCCGCGACCTCTTCCAGATGATGCCCCTCGTCCACGACCAGTCGCGAGTATGCCGGAAGAACGGCGGCTTCCGTCCAGTTGCCTTGCGCGCGCCTTACGGCGAGATCGGCGAGCAGCAAATGGTGATTGACTACGACCACGTCCGCCTGCGCCGCGTGCCTGCGCGCAGCGAACACGAAGCACCGGTCGAAGTGCGGGCAGCGGAGCCGTCCGCAGAGGTCCGCCTCGGCCGCGACCTCATCCCATATCTCCGCGCGCGGCATGACCGGAAGATCGGCGACCGAGCCATCGGTCGTGCGCTCGGCCCATCGACGAATCGCCACCAGCTCGCCGGCACTCCCGCCGTCGAACAGGTCGGCGCCTGACGATTCGGCTTGCTCCAGCCGCATCAGGCAGAGATAGTTGCGCCAGCCCTTGAGGATCGCGAATCGTACCGGCTGGTCGTCGAGCGCGCGGGCGAGGAACGGCAGATCCTTGCCGATCAGCTGCTCCTGCAGGTTGATGGTGTTGGTCGATACGACGGTCCGCTCGCCATTGGCGGCGGCCCAGCGCAATGCCGGCACCAGATACCCTAACGATTTTCCGACGCCGGTTCCCGCTTCCATCAGTCCGATGCCGCCGCTGTTGTACAGCCGGGCGATACGGTGCGCCATCACCCGCTGGCTTTGCCGGTCCTCGTACGCATTGAGCGCGCGTGAGACAGGGCCGCCGGGGCCGAGCGCATCGGCCACGCCTACGGGGTCGACCTGCTGGACCTCGCGAGCGCGCGGGATCTCGACGACCACGTACAGCTGCCGTGCATCGTTATCGACGATCCCGAAGCCAACGCCGTCGTCGTGCAGCCGCGCCGCCACCTCCAGATCCGCCGCTGATGGCTCGAGCTCCCCGGACGGATGATTGTGCAACAACATCTCGCCACGCTGCGCCGCGCCCGGGAGCGCTAGCACGCTTCGCACGTCGCCACGCGACACCACCCGCGCCGTCTGAACGACGCCGTCATCATCGACTCTGGCGACGAAGCAGACCTCGCGCCCTCCGGCGAGCCGAATCGCCGCGCGCATCGCCCCCGACGCGCCTCCGCCCAACCGCGCATCCTCCCGCTTGCCGCGCCGCTTCCCCTTCCGCGGTGCCGCAGGTGTCGCGTCCGCGACTGCGGAGTCGGACACGGCAGAAAGGCGGGCGGGATGGTCGTCAGGCATCGGGGGTCGGGGGTCGGGGGTCGAGGGGGCCGAGGGGGTCGAGGGGGTCGTGGGTCGGGGATCGGGGGTCGTGGATCGGGGGTAGGGGGTCGTGGGTCGGGCGGTCAACGGGCTCACGATTGCTGTAGTCAGGCGGAACTCACAGCAGTTCCGGGCTCCCTGCGGGATATCCTCGCTCCATCCCGACCCTCGACCCCCGACCCTCGACCCCAGAAGCCACTACGTCTTCAATGGCTTCTTCTTCGCTGCCGGGAACAGCACGTTGTTCAGGATCAGACGATAGGCAGGCGAATTCGGGTGCATCGACAGGTCCGTTGGGGGTGCTCCGATCGCGTGCTGCGGGTCTTCCGGATCGTGGCCGCCCAGATAGGTCCAGCTGCCCTGCCCGTACTCGCCGTGTATGTACTTCACCCAGGGAGCACCTTCTTCCTCAGCCAGCACCGTAACTCCGGGTTTCAGCGTGCGGCGGGTGAAGCTCGTGGTCACGCCGTAGAAATCCGGTATAACCGTACGATGGTCCTGAACCAGCATCGACGGCACCGGATCGAACTTGGCACTGAAGCCGAACAGCGTGAAGGTCCCAAGCGGCTGCCGGCGCCCCGGCACGTTAACCTGGTGACCATCGATGTCGCTCATTGCATTCACGTAAGGGGACAGCTCGAGCTGTGCATTGTGGAACGCAAACGAGCGCGACCACGCCATCTTCTCATCGGCGGACGGATCGACCGGTGTTCCGTCGCCGAACGCGCCGGCGATATCCACCGAGGCACCGGCTATCGCCAACTCGAGCGTCT
>JBPCLX010000281.1:0-6461 GCA_051002815.1 Gemmatimonadaceae bacterium | reverse complement strand
TCATCGATCGACCGGTCGGCGCTCAGCACCCTGGCACTGAGCTCCGTGAGCGCGTCGCGCATGGCGGACATTCGCTCGAGCAGCGCCGTGCGAGGGATGAAGTCCCCGTCAAAGCTCTGGATCGCCGCGCAGGCGAGCGGCACAGGGGTTACCGGCACCAGAGCGCCGATGCGCGACATCACGTCGTCAGCAAGCGCCTGCACGTGCGACAGGCGCTCGGCACGGGTCAGCGACCAGAGATCGACTCCGTTTTGCCGCAGGCCATCGAGCCACGGCGCGACCTGGATCGGTGCCCCGAAGGTGACCGCCGCGCGCCCGTAGCGCTTCCAGCGTCCCGTCGTCAGGCGGCCGATGTTCCACCCGACGTAGCGACCGACCTCTAACAGCTGCGTCAAGCGCGAGGTCGTGCGTTCGCCCTGGTGCCGGGCGAGCTCGCGGAGGAGCGTGCGGTCCTCGAGCACGCGGTCGTAATTGAGGGCGACCGGGATGATCGTCAGGCGCTGGGCGAGAACGGGATCGTCACGTGCCGAGCCGATCATGTAGTCGAGCAGCCCGATCTTGGCCGGCTGCAGCGTGCCGTCGCGCGTGAGGCCACCCTCGGGAAATATCCCCTGGGTGACGCCGTTGCCGGTGATGAGCTGCACGTACCGCTCGAGCACGGTGTGGTAAAGCGGCTCCCGGAACCGGCGACGGATGAAATAGGAGCCGAAGCTCTTGAACACGTACTCGAGCGGAAAGGCGCGTGCCCATTCTCCTACGGCGTAGGAGATCGACACGTCACCGGCCAGCGCGTAGGCGAGCAGCACGTAATCGGCGTTCGACCGGTGATTGGCCAGGTAGATCACGGCCGAGTCGTTAGGTAGTGACTCGAGCGCCCGGAGGTCCGCATAGTCCACCGAGACCTTGTACAGCATGTTGAGCACCACCCGGCTCAAGGGATAGCCGAGCCGGTAATAGGCGAGAATGTTGAAGTACGGGACCATCTCGTCCACGTACTGATTCACCCGCCGCCAGACCTCCACCGCCGGCAGCCCGTGCTCGCGCGCATGCTCGCGCACCGCCGCCGCCACGCGCCCATCGTTGAGCAGCGCGCCGCGGATGTCCGCCTTACGCGTCAGCTTGTAGCGATTGACGCGAACGCCGAAGCGGTGGAGAGTACGGGTGGCGGCGCGGGAGAGCATGAGAAGCGCTGGGTGAGTGACGCGGGACGTGCGATGCGGGGAGTGCCGGTACCGTCAAGCGGGACCTGATGAACATTGCCGGACGGGCACATCATCCATCGTGAGCCCGGAGCAACTCCCAGAAAGCTCGCGGCGCGAGAATGGGCAGCGGCGACTCCTCATGCACCGCGATCAGATCCTGATCACCGGTTACCAACACATCGGCGTTCCCGGCGACCGCCGTGGCTAAGACCCACCGGTCCGCCGAATCGCGGATCGAGGCGAGTCCCGGCGCGGCAGGCTTCGGGATACACGGAAATGGAGCGAAGACGGCCTCAATGCTCTCCATTCGATTGGGCGGCACTTTGAACCTGGCTGTCAGGACGCGGCGGAGTTCCGCGAGAATCACGTCGCCAATTACGAGATCATGCTCGGCGAGAACGGTTCGCAGGACATCGGGACATAAGCCGCGAGTGGCAAACGCCGCTACGAGGACGTTCGTGTCGAGGCAAACTCTCACGACACGGCGCGGAACACATCCTCGTCAGTAAGGTAGCCGCGGGCCTCAGCGAAGGGCATGACGGAGCGCCGCGCCTCCTCGAACTGGAGCACGGCGAGTTGTCGGCGCAGAGCGTCGCGGGCGATGTCGCTGCGGGACCGCCCGGACCGCTTGGCCAGCGCGGCGAGTTGGCGCTCGAGGGCGCGATCGAGGCGGATGGTGAGCGCAGAGGACTTCATGTATGACATTGTAGGACGTGCGAACGATATCGGCAAGGTGAGCCGGAGAAGCCGCCCAAGTCCGGTTCAGGCATGAGCCGCGGAACTTGCGGACCCCAGCGCACCACATCACCTCACCGCGCCCATCGCTCCGCCGCCCGCACCACCTCCGCCGCACGCGGCTTCTGCGCGAACCACACCACGCGATCCGCGTCCACGCTCGCTATCAGTGAATCGAGAGCGTGACCGGTTGCACCTACCGCCAGCCCTCGGTACACCACGAGAATCAGATGCTCCATCCCGGCCGCTCGCACCTTGCGCGCTTTCGCAATGAGGTACTCGGGCGTCCAGAACCCTACCAGCTCGATCAGCGCCTCACGACCATCCGAATGGCGCAGCGTGAAGTCAGGGAGAAACAACTCATTGCCCGCCATCACCGGCTCCGCCTCTCGCGATAGGCGCCATCCGTCTCGCTCCTCCCGAAAGTGGCGGCGGAAATCCGCCGCCAACGACCGTTCCCACTCGGAGTCGTAGCGTGGGCGACGCGCGGTCTTCCCGACAGCCGGCCGCGTGCCGGACCCGCGCGGCCGTCCGCGTGCGCGGAATTCGAGCAGGGCACCGTCATGATGCACGTCGGCCTCCAGCCGCCACCCCGGCGCTCGCGCCAGCGCCGGAACTACACGTGCGAGCCGGACGCCGTAGCGAGCGGGCCTCACGATGAATGCCGCCGCCGGACCGGTCACCTCCAGCTCGTACGACCGTCCAACGCGCCTTACGACGTGCATCAGGCGCGCCGCCTTCACCGCACGAAATATTCCGCGCCAGCCGCCGCGCGCTGTGAGCCGCACGGACTCCGCGTTCAGCAGTACGCCGCGAGCCAGTTCGAGGTTGTATCGCGCCAATAACGCGCGCCCGGAGAGTACCGGCACCCGCACCAGGAGGCGCGCTCCGGGTTGGTCAGCGTACAGCAGCTCCGCAACATCACCGGCCGTTCGCCCAAGCTGCAATGCAGCCAAGTCGTAAGGCATGTGGTGGTCGCCGGGTACCGGCGGCCACCGGTCACCGCGCGCACGGAACACTGCCTCGCGAACCCTGGCCGAAAGCTCCGCTCCGGGCGGTGGGCGGAACTCACACAGGTCGAGCAGCGTCTTGCTGATGCCGGCCAGTCGCGCAGTATCGCGCACCCGCCGCTCCTGCCGCCGCAACGCCTCGATCACCGCCGCGCGCGGCCATCCCTCCAGCCGCCGGATGAGCCGGCACAGGCGATCGAGGAACGGTACGATGCGTTTGTCCGGATCTGTCAGGTAACTCACGCGCACGCTTCCGCTCTCCGCGCGCAGGAACGGTGCGACGTGCACCCGGCTCAGCACTGGAGAAGCTCCGCTCGGCCTCCCGCGTTCCGCGTCCCGCGTCGCACGTCGCGCGCGGTTCGTCGCACCTCCCGTGCTGTCATTTCCTCACACACCGAAACCGAGCTGCCCCTCGCTCACGCGCTTGACGCCGGCGCCACGTTTCTGCGAGGCGAAGAACTCGTACGTCCCCGCCGCCACTATCTCGTACAGCGAGGCCACCGCGTCGCCCTGCCGGCGAAGCAGGCGGCCGAGCCGCTGAGCGTGCTGGCGGCGGCTCCCGCGCGTCGAATCGCCGAGCACTATGCCTAGTTTGGCGCCCGGCACGTCCCATCCTTCGTCCAGCACGCGCACGCTGGCAACCGCCCGAATGTCACCCTTACCTAACGCTCCGAGCAGCGCGTGTCGCTCGGAGGCGGGCGTGTTGGCGGTGATCATCGGGATGGCGAACGCTTTCGACACCGCGATGGCGGCATCGCTGCCTCCGCAGAACAGAACTGCCTGTTCGGCCGGATGCGAGCGAAGAATGCGTCCGGCCTCGTCAAGCTTCGACTCGGCGAGGCGAACGAGGCGCTCGCGGTCGTGAAACGCGCGCAGCGCACGTCTGGCGGCCGGCGATCGCCGCGCGCTGGCGGCGAACATGCGCCAGGCATCGGCCGGCGTCGCTGCACGCTCGCGGTGGCCGGCCGCAGTCACGTGGCGTTCATACACCTCGGTGAGTTCGGCGTACCGCGCCTCCTCTCGTGGCGTCAGACGCACATAACGCCTGACGAGGGCATACCGCGCCAGCTCGGCGTCGGTCATCTCGCCGATCGTACGCCGATACGTGACCGGTCCGACGAGCCGGCGCAGTTCCGTATCGCGATCGTCGGGATAGGTTGCGGTGAGCCCCAGGCGGTACGGTGACGGGGCGATTCGCAGATGGTCGTGCCAGGAGCGTGCTTCTCCAGTGCTCGTGTCGGCCAGATGATGTACCTCATCGAGCACTAGCAGCGGGAACCGGTCGCCCCAACGTTCGAGCAGCGTGAACGCCGAGTGGTAGGTGGTGACGGTAAGCTGGCGCAGTTCCTTTTCGTCACCGTACCAGGCACCCACTCGTTCCGCGCCGAAGGCATCGGCGAGCTGGGTGAACCATTGCGCTACCAGCGCACGAGTCGGCGCGACGACGCACGCGCCGGTGCGTAGCGCATCGATCGCCAATAGCGCAACGAGCGTCTTACCGGCGCCGGTGGGCAGCACAACCGTTCCCCGGCTGCCTGACCCACGCCAGCGGTCCACCGCCTCGCGTTGATATGGGCGAGGCGTGCGCGGATCGAGCAGTGGTGTATCGAGCGGATCCTGCGCGTCGCCGGATTCCGGCACATCGTGCGCGGCGGCCCATTCGCGCAGTTCCGGCAGGCGGTGGCCGGGTGCAACGAGAGCGGAAAGCCGCGGATCCGCCGTGAGCCATGACGGCGCTTCGCCGGCAGAGACTCCACGCAGCACGGCGAGCCCATAACGATAAGAGAGGGATGCGGGAGCGTCGATCGGAGCGTCGGTCATCAGGCGCCGATGGAGGAAGAACGGGAAATCGCTAACGTATCTCCGTGCCGGCCTCGAAATCGTACAGCGTGAGCCGCCGGAGCCGGTAGTACGACGTCCAGTACTGCCGCAGCGCCTGGACGTACGACTCCACTGCGTTGTCCTTTTCGTTCTGCGCGATGTACAGGTCGGAAATGCCGATGCGGCCGATCACATAACGATTCTTCGCCACCTCGAACCGCCGCTCGGCCACCGTGTCGGCCTTGGCGGCGATCGCCAGCTGACGCTCGTTCTGCTCCAGTTCGAGCGCGGCGAAGTGAACCTCCTGCTCGAGCCCCTGACGATTCGCCTGCACCGTGTATTCCACGCGCTGCTGGTCCGCCTGCGCCGCCTGAACGGCGGCGCGGCCCGCGCCCCACTGAAGCACTGGCATCTCGAGAGAGAGACTCAACCGCTGCTGGTCGAGAGGCGAACGGTACGCATCGCCGAACCCGGTCGATGTCTGGTTCAGACCGGCAACCGCCGTAAGCGTCGCGCCGAATCCGTTGTAGAGCCGGGCTTCGCGCACGCGGCGGTCGGCCACGGTGCGCTGAAGGTCGTGCTCGCGAATGTCGCTCCGGTTCTGGACGGCGTACGCCACCGCGGCAGCCGGGTCAACGCGCAACGCGGCGGGCCGGGGCGGTGGGGCGAGCGTTAGCGCTACGCCCGGAGCCATGCCCAGCGACCGGCGAAGAGTCGCGTGCGCGCGGTCTCGCGCCAGGCGCGCGGCGTCGGCGGAGTTCCGTGCGCGAAGCGTCGCGAGCTCGCTCTGCAGAAGGTCATTCTCGCCGATCTTGCCGACATCGTACCGCCCCTTGGAGAGCAGGAACAACGAATCGTTCACCGCGACGTTCGACTCGGAGTTTCGCACGGCCACGTCGGCGGCGAACGCGTCGAAGAACGCGCCGGCCGTCTCCTCGGCGACCCGCTCGCGCGCTTCGGCGAAGTCCCGTTCGGCGATCACCGCGGTAAGCGACTGCTCGCGCCGATCCCACTTCAGCAGGTTTGGCCGGAATATCTGCTGCCGAATTCCGAGTACCAGCGGCGTCGATGTCCACAGTCGGGTGGATTGGTCGCCCATCAGGTCGAACCGGCTCAATCCTGACGAGAGAAAGATCTCCCCGCCCGTCGCACGAATCGGCTGCGACAGCTCGAGCTGCAGCGAGGAGTTCATCTGACTCTGTTCGACGAATTGCGTGGTGCCGTCAGGCTGGATTACCGGAGTGATCGACCGGTTGATCTCCGGCGCGGTGCCGCGCAACGAGAGCTGCGGAAAGAGCCGCGCGCGGTATGAATCCTCCCGCGACCGCGCCGCTTCAACGGCGGCGGCGGCGCTTCTGGCCGAATACCCCTGACGCTGCGCTATGGAAACGGCGTCGGTGAGAGAGAGATCTTGAGCGGAGATGCGGGATACTGACGGAGCGACGGTGAGAAAGATGAGAAATGCGAGTTGCGAGAACAAACCCCGCCGGTGAACTCGCTTCGCCCTCTTCGGGCGTCGTATTACACTGGCGTTCTCGCATTTCTCATTTCTCATTTCATTTTCAATCTTCATCATTCGTACCTCAAACAGTGCACCACATCCTGGTTGGCGGCACGCCAGGCGGGGACGATGCCGAAAACCAGGCCGACGGTGCAGGAGACGAAGAAGGCGACGGCGATCGACATTCCCGAC
>JBPCLX010000280.1:0-2709 GCA_051002815.1 Gemmatimonadaceae bacterium | reverse complement strand
CGCGTCGCGATCTTTATTCCCTCGGCGCCGTGTGCGTGCGCGGCCACCCGCCGCTCGTCGAGCTTGTGCGCTTCCTGAACCATCGCCTGCAGCTCTTCGAGCGTGTATTGCGTGGTGCCTACGGCGTCGCCCTCGGAGAGCACCCCGCCGGTTGCGCAGGTCTTGATCACATCGGCGCCGTACTTCACCTGATATCGCACTGCTGCTCGTACCTCATCCGGACCGTTGGCGATGCCGGTGCGGACGTCGCCATCCATCAGCCCAGGACGATAGCCGTTCTCGTCGCAATGCCCGCCGGTTATCCCTAGCGAGTGCGCCGCCGTCTGCATTCGCGGGCCCGGGATGTAGCCACCCTCGATGGCCTGTCGAAGCGCGAGATCATCGAACCCGCCGGCGCCAACGTTGCGGATCGTGGTGAACCCGGCCATGAGCGTCTTCTCGGCATTCTTGACCCCGACGATCGCTCCGAACGATGCGAAGTCACGTACCGATGCTGTCGCACTGCCCGGATCGGCGAGCCCGCGCCCGATGATGTGCGTGTGCATGTCGATCAGGCCCGGCATCAGCGTCGCATCACCCAGGTCGATGACCGTTGCGCCAGCCGGTACCTGCACCCGACCCTGCGCGCCGACGGCGATGATTCGATTGCCGGTCACGACCACCACGCCGTTCTGCACCGGGGAGGCGCTGCTGCCGTCGATGAGGCGAGCCGCGCGAATGACGGTGGTCTTCGGCGCCGGCGTACCAGAAGAGCTCGTGGATGGATTCTGCGCCGCGGCCGGCGAAGCGATGAGCGCGGCCCCCAGCATTGCCCGGAGCCCGGCGTGGAGAAGAGACATGGTCAGGGGGTAGGGGAGGGTTTCGCTGAAGCGACCTAACGCTGGTCGCGCGCGCGAAGCACGGCGGTAAAGGTAAGCGGCTGGCCGGCACGCCGAACGACCACGCGCACGGTATCGCCCGGTTCGCGGGCCCGCAATGCATCGGTGAACTGATACAGATCTCCGACCGCCTGGCCGCCAAACTCGATAAGCACGTCGCCGCCACGAACGCCGACCTGCTCGGCCGGTGAGCCAGGACTCACTCCGGTGAGCCGCACCCCCGGCTCTTCGCTGGCGACCATGTCGGGAATGGAGCCGAACCACGCGCCGCTCCCGGAGCCTGGCGACGAGGAAACCACCGGTGGAGCCTTGCGCACCGGCGTGAGGCGATCCTGGCGGTCGGCAATGACGCGCGCTACGCGCTCCGCGTACTTCGCAACTCGACCCATGCCAGCAATCGAGAGCGTCTCCACATCGTCGGTGGCGCGATGGTACTCGTCATGCAGATCGGTGAACATGTGCAGCACGGGGACCCCCTTCGCGTAGAAGGAGCTGTGATCCGACGGTCCAAAGCCGTCGGCGACCGTGCGCAGGTCCAGACGTGGCTCGATGTTGGCGCTGTCTACGAGCCGGGTCATCTCTTCGGCGGTCGATACCCCGTAGACAATGAGCTTGTCTTCACGCAGCCGTCCAACCATGTCGAAGTTGATCATCGCCACGACGTTCTCGATAGGCACCGGCAGATGCTCGACGAAGTACTGCGATCCGAGCAGGCCGAGCTCCTCCCCGCTGAAATGGACGAACATCACCGAACGTCGTGGAGGATCGGCGGCAAGCAGCCGGGCGAGCTCCATCACCACAGCGCTTCCGGACGCGTTGTCGTCGGCGCCATTTCGAATGGCGTTGCCGGCCTGCGGATCGAGCGCACCGCCACCGGCTCTGCCCAAATGATCGAGATGCGCGCCGATCACCACGTATTGGTCGCGCAACTCCGGGTCGCGGCCGCGGAGGAGCGCGGCGACATTGCTCGTGGGGAGCTCGGAATTCACCCCGGCGTGCGCCGCCGCGGCTGAGCGAGCGACGAAGGGCTGCTGATACAGGCTGTCGCACGCACTGCGGAGCCCGGCGGCGCCGCACGCGGCAGCGTCGCGGACCAGTACGGGTGTGAGCTCGAGGAGCTGCCAGCGGCGTACGACGTACGCGGCGGCGCTGTCATAGCCGGCGGTCCCTGTACCACGCCCGGCAAGCGAATCACTGGCGAGGAAGCTGACGTCGCTCCGGAGGGAGGCCGTATCCGGAGCCACCGGAGCAGGTGAAACGGAGCCGGGGCGGCAGGCAACCGCGGAGCACAATACGGCTACCGCCAAGGCAAAACGAAACTGAGTGAATGGCGAGTGGAAGGCGGTAAACGGCACCGGAAAGCTGGATGAGGGAGATGACTTTTGAATGCCGAACGCGAACAGCCCAATGTTATTCACGCAACGGGGGGCGACAACCGCTGCTAATGAAGCTGGCGAACGCTCCCGCTTCACGGTGTAACAAGGTTGGAATGGAGAAACGCTTGAAGGGATGCGAAAATGTGAGCGAACGCGTTGCTCGAGCGCAACGTTGTCGTCGCTCGTCTGGTATGAGCGGCCGGTCTGGGAAACGAGGTGGATTAACTGAAGTGCTTAGCCCGCCGGACCTATTCACTTTGCTAAAGTGATTGGCCTCAACCGATTGCGAACGTAGGTTCACGGCGGCGGTTAAGGGCACAGCGGGCAGGCTCCCACGCTGGATTGGGCCCTGGTCTCGAGGCTCATGGATTGCGACTTCTCGCACCGCGAGTCCGGTTGGTACGGTACACCGGCGTTCTTTGTAACGCCGACATTGTACGGGAGATAGATCGAAA
>JBPCLX010000279.1:0-8636 GCA_051002815.1 Gemmatimonadaceae bacterium | reverse complement strand
ATCCGCGACCTGGCCCGCGCTCCCTCAAGGGAGTAAGTCAGCGCGAGGGGCAGGGCGCGCGGGACTCCACTCACGTGGAGAAAGTCCGCCGATGAACGGCAGCGCGATGAGGCCCATGAGCGCACTCGTCGCGAGATGCGTGGCGAAGTGGCGGCTGTGGCGCGGCTCACCGCTCCCTCGGGATCAGGATCATGAACGTGGTCACGAACGGCGGCGTGCCGTGAGGGCGGCGACCGCGAGGAGCGCCGCGCCGAACACCAGGCGCCTGTGCTTCGTCGCCCATAGCTGCGGGCTAGTGTGCCGGGCCTCGTCGCCGAATGAGCCCTCGGCGCCCGGGTCCCCCCCGACGGGCTCGAACAGGTTGTCCGCACGGTCCGCCGCCACTGGCTCGTCGGTCGTTTCGCCCTCGTAAAGCGTCCGGGCCACGTAGTGGTCGAGGAGCCCCGGCGCGACCCTGTTCCCGACGATGGCCTGGACGGTCGACGCTCCCACCCAGATCTCGCGGCGCCCGCGGCCGTCGGTGGCGGCGAACACGATTGCATCGGCGGCGACCTCCGGAGCGTAGACCGTCCCAGCCGGCCGGGGCGTGCGCGCGCGCTTCGTACGGGCCCACCCGAATTGCGGCGTGTTGAGTGCGGGGAGCTGGACCATCGTCACGGTCACGGCGCTCTCCTGATGGATGAGCTCGGACCGGAGGGATTCGAAGAACCCCTGGACGGCGTGCTTGGCCCCGCAGTACGCGCTCTGGAGCGGGATACCGCGGTGGGCCAGCGAGCTCCCCACGAATACGATCGTCCCCGCGTCCCGCGGGCGCATCCGCCGCAGCGCGGCCTGCGCGCCGTAAACCTGGCCGAGGTACGTCACCTCGGTGGCGCGCTTGAACTCGTCGGGCTCGACCTCGTGGACCTCACCGTAGATGGTCGCCATCGCGTTGTTCACCCAGACGTCGAGCGGGCCAAAGGCGCTCTCGGTCTCCGCGGCGAGTCGTTCGAGGTCGTCGGGGTTGGCCACGTCACCTGATACGACGACGGCCCGGCCGCCGAGGGCTTCGACCTCCCGGGCCGTAGCATCGAGTCGGTCGGCACCGCGGGCAAGGAGGCCGATGTGCGCCCCGCGGCGGGCGAAGGCGCGCGCCGTGGCGCGGCCGACGCCTGCTGTGGCGCCGGTGATGGCGACGACGAGGGGAGCGGCGTCAGTTCGTGTCATGCTGTGGCCTTGGGACGTTTGTGGGTGCCGCGGCGCGCCATCGCCGTGATGCGGGTCGGCGATGCGACAGGCGAGAGCCTGAATGGTGAGCGACGGGTTGACGCCGCCGCCGGTCGGGAAGAGTGATCCATCACAGACCCAGAGATTGGGGATGTCCCACGTCCGTCGGTCGGCGTCGGTGACGCTCGTCGCGTCACCGCGGGAATGATGCCACGCACATGCCCGAGCATCGCGCGCCTGTGCTTCTGGCAGCCGACGTGCATGGGTACCTCCGCGCCGGGTGACGAAGTCACGTCGAACGCCGGCTCCCTTTCCCCGGCCCCATCTACATGCCCACGTTTCGCTGCGACCTCGGCCAGATCGGCGAGCCCCTGCCTCACGTCTGGAGCCACACCGTCGGGAGCGGTCACGCGACCCTGGCTCTTCGCGCCGACTGGCAAGCCCAGCTCCGTCGCTGTCGCGCCGAGCTGGGCGTCCGCCACGTCCGCTTCCACGGCCTCCTGAGCGACGACGTCGGCACGCTCGTTGACCACGCGGGCGAGCTCATCTACTCGTTCTTCAACGCCGACCAGATCATGGACTTCCTCGTCTCGATCGGGATGCGGCCATTCGTGGAACTGAGCCTGATGCCACAGGCGCTCGCCTCGGGGTCCGAAACGGTATTCCACTATCGTGGCAACGTGACGCCGCCCAAGGACCCTGCCGCGTGGGGCGAGCTCATCGAGCGGTTGGCGCGGCACTGGGTCGAGCGCTACGGCGCCGAGGAGGTCCGCGAATGGTTCTTCGAGGTGTGGAACGAGCCGAACCTCGAGGAATTCTGGACCGGCACGCAGGCCCAGTACTTCGAGCTCTATCGCCACACCGCCGAGGCGCTCAAGCGGGTGGACCCGCAGCTCCGCGTGGGCGGTCCGGCCACGGCGAAGAACGAATGGATCGAGGCGCTGGTCGCCTTTTGCGAGAAGGAGGGCCTCCCGCTCGACTTCGTAAGCACGCACCACTATCCGACCGACGCCTTTGGCAAGCCGGAGGACGACACGCGCGCGCAGCTCGCCGACGGTCGGCGCGGCGTGCTCCGCGAGCAGGCTCTCGACGCCGCGCGCGAGGCAGCCGGTCGACCGCTCTACTACACGGAGTGGAATGCGTCCTCGAACCCGTTCTTCGACCTGCACGACTGGCCTTATGCTGCCGCCTTCCTGATGAAATCGTGGCTCGACGTGGCGGGCGTCGTCGAGGGTTACAGCATCTGGACGTTCACCGACATCTTCGAGGAGGTCTACTTCGACTCGCGCCCGTTCGCGGGGAAGTTCGGACTCCTCACCATCCACGGCGTCGCGAAGCCGACGTACCGCGCCGCGGAGCTGCTCTCCCGTGCCGGGACGGAGCGGCTCCTCGTGGATGGCCTCCACACGACGGTGGACTGCACCATCACGCGGGCCGACGACGGACGCGTCGTGTGCCTGCTGACGAACCACGCGCTCCCGGACCACCCCATCACCGTCGAGCGCGTCCGCCTCGTGCTCGACGGCACCGCGGAGCCGGCCTCGCTCGTGGTCGAGCGCATCGACGACGATCACGCGAACGCGCGCAAGCACTGGGAGGCGATGGGGGAGCCGGCGTACCCCAGCGCGGCCGAAGTCGAAACACTCCACGCCGCCAGCGCGCTCGTCGCGGAACCGCACGCCTGGACCCGGGAGCGCGACGCGCTCGTTGTAGAACTGGACTTCCCGGCGCACGCCGTAGCCGCGCTCACGTTCACCTTCGCCACCTGACGGATGCATACCGAACTGGCTCACGGAGCGCCCCTCAGCGACGATGCCCTCCTTGAGCTTCAGCGCGCCACGTTCGACTACTTCCTTCACGAGACCAATCCCGCCAACGGTCTCGTCAAGGACAACACACGCAAGGACGCCCACGCGAGCATCACGGCCGTGGGACTCGCGCTGGCCTGTTTCCCCGTGGGCGTGGAACGAGGCTACATCGACCGCGCCGAGGCGGTCGAACGCGTGCTCACGACGCTCCGCTTCTTCCGGGAGAGCGAGCAGAGCGAGTCCCCGGACGCGACCGGCCATCGCGGGTTCTACTACCACTTCCTCCACATGGACTCCGGCCGCCGGGCGTGGAAGAGCGAGCTCTCGACGATCGACACGACGTTCCTCATCGCGGGCGCGTTGCTCGCCGCGCAGTACTTCGACGGCGACGACACGGGCGAGACCGAAATTCGCACACTCGCCGACGCGCTCTACCGCCGCGTCGAGTGGGACTGGGCCCTCGACGCTGCCGGTTCGGAGCGGCCTTCTCCGGCCGTCAGCCACGGGTGGACGCCCGAGAACGAGTTCCTTCGCTACCGGTGGACCGGCTACAGCGAGGCGCTGCTCCTCTATGTCCTCGCACTCGGCTCGCCGACGCATCAGATCCCCGAGGCCAGCTACGCCGCCTGGCTGGAGAGCTACGACTGGCGGACGCTCTACGATATCGAGCACCTCTACGCCGGGCCGCTGTTCATCCACCAGCTCTCCCACGTTTGGATCGACTTCCGGGGCCTCCAGGACGACTTCGTACGCGCGCAGGGGATCGATTACTTCGAGAACAGCCGCCGCGCGACGTACGTGCAGCGCGAGTACGCCATTCGCAACCCGCGCGGGTTCCGGGGCTACGGCGAGAACGCCTGGGGGGTGACGGCGAGCGACGGCCCCGGCCCCGCCGAGCACGTGGTCGACGGCGAGGATCGGCGCTTCTGGCCGTATCGCGCGCGCGGCGTACCCTTTGGTCCTGACGACGGGACGCTTTCGCCGTGGGCCGTCGTGGCGAGCCTCCCGTTCGCCCCGGAGATCGTGCTTCCGGCCCTCGGTTACGTCCACGAGCACCACCCCGAGATCACGAGCACTTACGGCTTCAAGTGTTCGTTCAACCCGACGTTCCCCGGCGAAGAAACGTCCGAGGGCGGCTGGATCTCGCAGGGCTACTATGGGCTCGACCAGGGCCCGATCGTGCTCATGATCGAGAACTACCTCTCGGGGCAGCCGTGGCGGCTCATGCGTGGTTGTGCGCCGCTCGTGCGGGGGCTGCGCGGAGCGGGGTTCGGGGGCGGCTGGCTCGAGGGCGCGTGAGTCTTTTCCGCACCCAGCTTCGGCGCGCTGCGCCGGCCGGTTGCGTGGATCGTTCTCGTCGTGAACGGCATCTCGACCGTGGCGAGCTGGCGCCAGATTCTCGATCCGTGGGGGTTGCTCGGACTCGGACCCGGAGGCACCCACCTCTTTCTCGTCAGGCACGTGGGTCAGGCGCAGCAGGAGAGCTTCGTCACGTCACGCGTGAACGTCTGTGCCGCGAGCTTGAGCCCCTCGCCCCACGTCAGGTACGGGTGGAGCGTCGAGACGATGTCGCGCGTCGTGAGGCCGAACCGCACCGCCAGCACCGCCTCGCCGATCAGGTCTCCGGCGTTCGGCGCCACTACGTGGGCGCCGAGGAGGCGGTCGGTGCCGGACTCCGCGACGAGCGTGATGATCCCCGAGCGGCGGTGCGATACCATCGCGCGCGGCAGGTGCTCCAGGTCGAGCGACGTCGCCGTGGCGGCAATGCCCGCCGTCTTCGCCTCCGCGTCGGTGAGCCCCACGGCGGCGACCTGCGGATCCGTGAACGTCACGCGGGGCACCGCGCGGAGATCGGCCTCCGCCGGCGTCGCGCCGGTGAGATAGGCCAGCGCCGCCTCCGCCGCGATGCCGCCCTGCAGGGCCGCGACGTAGACGAAACCGGGCCCGCCGGTCACATCTCCGGCCGCGAACACGCGCGGATTCGACGTTCGCATGTGGCCGTTCACCACGACGTGACCGCGGTCATCCGTGCGGACGCCGGCTGCCCGGAGGCCGAGCGATTCCGTGTTCGCGATGCGACCGGTCGCGACGAGCAGCGACTCGGCTTCCAGCTCGCTCGTCAGGCCATTACGCTCCACGAGCACCCGGACGCCTTGCGGGGCCCGGATGACACGCGTTACCCGCGCGCCGGTGTGGAGCGCCATCCCCTCCGCCTCCAGCGCCGCTGCCAGCACCCGCGAAACGTCCTGACCTTCGCCCGGCAGCACGCGATCGATCGCCTCGACGACGGTCACGCGGACCCCGAAGCGCTGAAAGACCTGGCCGAGCTCGAGGCCGATGGAGCCGGCGCCGAGGACGAGCAGCGAACGAGGGAGCTGCTCGAGCTCCATGGCGGTGGTGCTGTCGAGCGCTCCGGACTCGGCGAGCCCGGGGATCGGCGGAGCGTGCGGCCGGCTGCCCGTCGCGATGAGCACGCGCCGCGCGAGGAGATTGCGCTCGCCGACGCGGACGGCCATGCCCTCACGCGCGCGCTCGTCACGGAGCTCGGCGCGGCCGCGCAGCAGCGTGATCCGATCGTACGACTGCAGCACGTCGCCGTACTTCTCCTTGCGGAGACGCTGCACGATTTCGCGCTTCTGTCGCATCACCTCGGCCCATGCCAGCCGCGGCTCGCACGGCGCGATGCCCGGGAAACCGGTGCGCGCCGTGTGATAGGCGTGTGCCGCTTCGATCAGGTTCTTGGAGGGGATGCACCCGACGTTGACGCAGGTGCCGCCGATGACGTCGGCGCCCTCGACGATCGCGACGGTCGCACCGAGCTCGGATCCCCGGATGGCCGCGGCGACGCCCGCACTGCCGCTGCCGACGATGAGCCGGTCGTAGTCGGGGCGGGCGCCTGACGATGAATCGGATGGTGGTGCGGCATGTGGCATCGGTGCTTCGTCCCCGAGGGTGTGAGCAGGGCCATCAGAGTAGCCAGGTCGACCAGGTGGGATAGGTCCACAGGATCAGCGCCACTACGGTCGCGCTCCACAGGATGAAGACGTCGCGCCGGCGGCGCGTCGGCGCCGCGCAGGCACTCGCCACCGCGTCCGTGGAACCGGGCGGCGAACCGTCCGCTGCGGGTGCCGGCTGCCTGACGCGGCCGCCGTAGACGGCCCAGAAGCCCATGGCGAGCGAGCCGAACATCGCCACGCCGAACACCGGGCGCAGCGGCTCGAACGTGCCGGCCAGCCCCGCGCCGATGCCGAACGCCACGAACAGGAGCGGACCGGCGCAGCATAACGAGCCGAGCAGCGCCGCGACGATGCCGCTGAGCCCGGCGAACAGTGTCTTACGCATCGGCGATGCGCCTGCGGCGGCGCGCGGGTCCGGCACCGTGTTCGTCGGCGATCACGGCGAGCACCGGGCACGGCTGGGACGCGCCGTGCTGGGCACAGGCAGCGGCCAGGTCCTGCAGCGTGCGCTCGAGGCGCTGCAGCGCGGCCAGCCGCTCCCGGACCGACCGGATCTTCTCTCGTGTTCGCGCCTCGACGCGTGCGCACGATGCGGGGTCCCCGACGCTGAGCTGGAGCATCTCCTGGATCTCCTCCAGCGAGAAGCCCAGCGCCTGCGCGTGCTTGATGAACCGCAGCCGGCGGGCAACGTCGGAGCCGTACCGGCGGTATCCCGATGCTGTGCGCGCCGCCTCGGCGATGAGTCCACGTCTTTCGTAATAGCGAACGGTCGCCGTTGGAACGCCGGCGAGCGCGGCCACCTGACTGATTCGCATGGTTCGAGCCTCCAGTGAGGCGCAAGCTAAACCTTAAACTCGGGTTCAAAGTCAAGGGGTGCCGGGCATCCGTTGCTAACGACGCAGCTCGCGCAGGACGGCCTCGCGGATCGGCCCGATGGATCCACCGAACCCATAGGTCGCCTGAGCGACACGGTGGTCGCGATCGAGGATCACGGTGTACGGCAGTCCGCGATAGGCATACACGGATTGGAGCCGTTCCCCGCCCGCCGCGCTGGGGTAGCGCACCCCTAGCCGCCGCGCGAACTCGCGGGCCGCCTCGGGACGTACATCCGCGTTGAGACCGATCACGGATGCCTCCGCAGGATCGAGCTCCCGGGACAGCGAATCCAGGGCCGGCATCTCGCGCCGGCACGGCCCGCACCAGCTCGCCCAGAAGTTGACGATGACGACCTTGCCGCGATGATCGGCCAGCCGCACGGTGTCCGTGCCTGACAAGGATGGCAGCACGAACGCCTCGAACGGCGCGCGCTCGCGATACGGGTCGATGAGGGCCCGCTCCACCGGCATTGCCGTGACCCGACCCGCCGGGTCGGCGAAGATGGCCGCCCCTCGGGGCACTCGGCCCTCCCTGACGAGCGCGCCATCCGCGTCGAAGGCGATCAACCGCTCCGCGCGACCCGATGAGTCCACCGAGACCAGAACGTATGCGAGACCGTCGGGGCCGAGCGAGAGCGCGTGGTGGACGACCTCGTAGGCAGGCCGGACCGACCCGTCGACCGCGCGAAGCCTCGGCGCGGCCGGCTGCCATCCCAGCGGATACGTGGAGGTCCAGAGCAGCCGGCCATCCGATGAGTAGCGCCGCAGCTCCGGCCGCAGGGCCGGCGCAAAGAAGACGCTCCCGTCTTCGCCGATCGCCACCCACCCGCTGTTGACCAGCTGCCCGAGGAACGCGTTGCCGGGCCGCTCGACCTCGCCCACCCGTCTCACGAGGTGCCCGCGGCCATCGAGAAGCCAGACGAGGGGCTCGCCGGGCATCACCGGCGTCAATGAAATCTCGTCCGTGGTGCGCACCGCCGCGAACGACCCCCCGGATGCCGCGACGATCGCCCGAGACCCGTCGCCGTGCATCCAGCGAACCGGGCGACCGTTCTCGAACACCAGTGCGGCTCCATCTCCCTCCACCGCGAGAATGGCCGAATCGGTCGCGAGCGCGAACAGGGGGGCGGTGAGCAGCCGCGCGCCTGGCAACGCGCCCTGCAGAATGCGGCTCGGCGCGCCGCGACGGTCGAATTCGATGATGCGGGCGTTCGCGGCATCAGGCCACACGGCTCCTCCGTCGGGCAAAGCGCCCGCCGCCCTTCCGCCCATGAACAGCAGCCGCACGTCACCGGACAGCGACTCGCCGATGCGGAGCCGCTCGCGCGGCCCCGCATTGGCGATCGTGACCCGGCCGCCGGCCGTGTCCACGCGAGGTGCGACGTAATGCGGCACGGCATCCGCGACTGGAGGCGTCGAAGGACGCAGCAGGACGAAACCGACGCCGAGCACCACCGGCACGGCCGCGGTCCCGATGACGATGCGGCTCCAAGCCACGTCCTACGCCTTCGCGATCTTCTCGATGACCACGGCGTTCATGCCCGCGCGCGTAATGACGCGTCCGGTGACGCGCACACGCTGCTCGGCGAGCGGCCGGAGCCGCTTGTTCTCGCCGTCCGCGCCCATTCCGGCATTCACAGGTACGTAGAACTTGCCATCCGTCGTCAGGAGACCCAGCGGTTGACCCTTGTCGGCGCAGACCTGCGCACACTGCACGTGCTCCGGACCACTCGCGTTGTTCACGATCTTGCACGACAGGTCGACGACGTCGGCGGTGAACGTCACCGTCT
>JBPCLX010000278.1:0-3171 GCA_051002815.1 Gemmatimonadaceae bacterium | reverse complement strand
GTTTCGGAGCGGCGAGTAGCGGCATGGCGCGCCGCCGGGATCAACCGCCTCTCGATAGGGGCGCAGTCGTTCGACCAACGAGTGCTCGATTGGATGCACCGCACTCACGACGTCGAGGCAATAGAGTGCGCAGTTAAATGCGCGAGAGATGCGGGGATTCCGAACATTTCCATCGACCTCATCTTCTCGATTCCCGCCGAACTGCAACGTGATTGGATGCGCGACGTAGACTCCGCGATCTCGCTTCATCCGCAGCACCTGTCGCTCTACGGACTGACCGTGGAGCCCGGGACGCCGCTCGCGCGGTGGCGGGCGCGTGGAGAAGCTCGCGAGGCGCCGGAAGAGTCGTTCGAAGAAGAATTTCTCGCTGCCCACAACCGTCTAGCCGCGGCGGGGTATGAGCATTACGAAGTTTCCAACTATGCGCGGCCGGGCGAGCGCTCGCGACACAACAGCGCGTACTGGGCGCGTGTCCCGTATCTGGGCCTCGGCCCCAGCGCGCACTCGTTCGATGGCAGTACCCGCTGGTGGAACGTCGCGGCATACGCCGAGTGGCAGCGGGTAGTGGAGCTGGCAGGTGACCCGGTCGCCGAGCGGGAAGTCCTCACCGAAGAGCAGTCCGAAGCCGAGCGAACGTACCTTGGGCTGCGCACCACGCACGGAATGGAACTCCCGCCGGCTAGTCTGCAGCTTGCACAGAGGTGGGTGAAGGAAGGTTGGGCGAGCACCGATAACGGCCGAATTCGACTCACCCCGCTCGGCTGGCTGCGGCTCGACGCATTGGCCGGTGCCTTGACACCAGTCGCAAGTCGTTCATAGCTTTGAACTTATGGCAGAACAGCTCACCGAACGTGAAAGGCGTGTTCTCGAAGCCGTGATTCAGGCGTACGTGGAGACGGCGGAGCCCGCCGGATCGCGAACGCTATCGCGGCGATTTGGCCTTGGAGTTTCGCCGGCCACCATTCGGAACACGATGAGCGACCTCGAAGACAAGGGGTACCTCTCACACCCTCACACGTCCGCCGGGCGTGTGCCAACCGATATGGCCTATCGGGTCTACGTGGATCAGCTCATGCGCGTAGCGCCCATGGATGAGCACACACGCAGCCGGCTGCGCACGGAGCTGTCGGTTGACGGCACCGCATTCGAGACGATTCTGCGTCGTGCCGCGCAGACTCTGGGCGTACTCACGCATGAGTTGGGCGTAGCACTGGGACCGCGTATCGACGATCTGGTACTGGAGAGGCTGGAGCTGATCAGACTGTCGGCCGAGCGGCTGCTACTGGTGCTGCACCTCAAGGGCGGCGCGGCGCACACTCTGTTCGTGGAAGCGCCGGTGCAGGTGGCGGAAACCGCGCTGGCCAAGGTGGCGTTGGTTCTCAACGAAAGACTGGCCGGGCTGCGGCTGCGCGACGTGCGCACCACGCTCCCCGATCGGCTGCGTGACGCCGATGCGCCCAGTGATGCACAGGAATTGCTCAACATCTTCATTCAGGGCGGGGACCAGCTGTTCGACGTGCCGTTAACGGTTGGGGCCGATGTGATGCTGGGGCAGGCGAGCGTGCTTGCCGAGCAGCCGGAGTTCTCGACAGGGGCAAGTCTGCGGGCGCTGCTGGCGCTGACCGATCAGCCACGGGCGCTCGGCGAGGTGCTGCGCCGGCGCCTGCCCAATGCCGGCATAACAATTACCATCGGCACCGAGCATGACGAGCCCACATTGCAGCGCCTGACGGTTGTCACCGCCGAGTACCAGCTCAATGGGCTGGCCGGCATAATAGGCGTCATTGGGCCGACACGCATGCCGTACGAGAAAGTCGTTTCACTGGTAACACATACTTCACGTCTCATCACCGACCTCATCGCCTGACAAAAGGGCGCGCGACTAAATGACCGATTTTTACGCAAGCCTCGAGATCCCCAGGGATGCCGGCGAGGCGCAGATCAAGCAGGCGTATCGCAAGCTCGCCATGCGGTATCATCCCGACCGCAATGGAGGCTCGACCGAAGCCGAAGAGAAGTTCAAGATCGTGACCGAGGCGTACGACGTGCTGCGTGACCCGCAGAAGCGCGCGGTGTACGACCGCTACGGCGAGGCCGGCTTGCGGCGGGGCGGTGGTGCTGGCGGCTTCCATCATGTGGACCTGTCCGAAGCGCTCAGCATTTTCATGCGCGACTTCGGTGGCTTCGGCGGCATTGACGATCTGTTCGGCGGACGCGGCGCGCGCAGCGGACCGCGCACCGGCGCCGACATCAAGATGACCGTTCCGCTCACCCTTGCCGAAGTCGCGACGGGAGTGGAGAAAACCATAACGGTCAAGCAGCTGGAGCCTTGCGATCGCTGTGAGGCAAGTGGCGTGGAGCCTGGCTCGAGTACCGCCACCTGCGGCACCTGTCGCGGCTCGGGCGAGGTTCGCCGCGCACAGCGTTCGTTCTTCGGGCAGTTCATTAGCGTCGCGCCGTGCCCCACCTGTGCCGGGCAGGGCAAGGTGGTGGAGAACCCCTGTCGCAAGTGCCGGGGGGAAGGGCGACTTCGTGGGGAGAAGACCTTCCCGGTCAACGTGCCGCCGGGCGTCGCCACCGGGCAGTACATGACGCTGCGCGGCATGGGGAGCGTCGGCCCGCAGGGCGGCCCGCGCGGCGACATTCTCGTCGTATTCGAAGTGGCCGACGACGATCGCTTCGATCGCGACGGGGAGGAGCTGTACATTACCTCTCTGGTGAGCTACGCGCAGTTGGTGTTAGGTGGGGACGTCGAAGTGCCGACGCCGACCGGGCAGCACGTTTCCGTCCGGATTCCGGCAGGAACGCAGAGCGGACAGGTGTTCCTGCTGCGCGGTCGCGGACTTCCCCGTGTGAACGCCCGGGGCGTGGGTGACATGCACGTCACTGTCCGGTTGTGGACTCCACAATCGCCGAGCGAGGAAGAGCTCAGGCTCATCCGCGATCTGTCCAGGATTCAGGGCGAACCGCCGCAAGAGCAGACGCGCGGATTCTGGTCCAAGGTCAAGGAAGCGCTCGGCGCGTGACGGTGGCGGCGCCGGCACTGGTCCACTGGCAGACCATTCGCGTCTGCGCCGGCGATGAAGCGAGTCGTGAGGCGATGATCGCGGCACTGATCGCTACCGGGGCCGGAGGGGTGGAGGAACAGGGCCAGCTGCTCATCACCCACGT
>JBPCLX010000277.1:0-5994 GCA_051002815.1 Gemmatimonadaceae bacterium | reverse complement strand
CCGACATGAAGCGCCAGCGTCTTTGCTTCGGTGGAGCTCCGGCGCGTACGTTGCTCGTTCCGACCATCCCGCCCTCAGCTTCATGCGGCTGAGCGTCTATCTGTTAGGCGTCAAACCTTCTTGCACTCATAGGATATCACAGTTACGCGCAATGATCGCCCATGACATAGCCGGCCCTCGCTATGCGTCCATGGTGGATGCTGCTGAACAAGTCAAAGCGGAGGTCTTTGCGGTGGTAGCCCTGACCGATCATGTCGTCACTCCGGGTCCCGCCATCGAGTTCGGCAACTTGCTCGGCGATGAGACGCTCGAACTGTCAAGCGATTGCGGCCACGGGGTCTTTGCCTGCGAGGCCGAGCTCATCAGTAATTCGGTTCCTAAATTTCTCAGTAAGCCTTGAGTTGCTTTTGGAGCCTATCACCCCCCGGTGTGCCATGTCAGACAGAAGAGCGGACTAGGGGTACCAAGCGTAACCATGTAGAATTAAACGGCAGGACGGAATCGACTTAGTTCTTGCCCGAAAGAGCAAGATCATTTCGCCCAAAAGGGAATAAGACCCAGATTGAACGCCCTTTCGCGTGGTAAGAAAGCAGGGGCTAAATCAAGTAGTAGTTGATTTTCTACGTCCGTTGTGCTACGCGTGCTAACCAGCGGTTGCAAGTGACGAAAAGCGTTCTGACATTCTCAGAGCGGGTTGCTCCGTGCGAAGCTGATTACTGATTCCAGCGTGTGTTACGCATCTTTTCGCACTTGAACCGCGGTCCGTTGGGCGGACACACGAATGGAGAGCGGTGTCCATGAAGAAGGGACCGTTTCAGTGGAGAACATCGGTGACCGTTCGCGCACCCAAGCCACGGGTGTGAGCCATTGTTAACGACATATCGCTGATCCCCAAGTATCATCCAGAAGTCAGACACGTAGATTTGATCTCTGGCCAGCGTGCTCGGGCGATTGGCGTGAGATACGAGTGCACTATCCCGGAGGGCCGAAAAGGTAGCTGTATCGAAGAGGTGGTTGAACATGTTCCAGGCGAGCGCACAGCGACTGCGTTTCGCGAGGACGCCTGAGGCATGAGCAAGATGTTCACCGGTTTTTGTCGTAGAGACCATCTTGGTGCCTCAAGGCGAAGACGAAACCGTCCTTGTCCTCGAAGCCTATTACGAACCAATCGGGTGGAAAACGAGACTGCTGAACGGCCTCTTACAGTACGGCGTCGCATGGCGCGGAGAGCCTTGCGTACCATTGACGGCATCAAGCGCTTGGCAGAGGTAGCGTAGGCGATTTGCCTTACCAACCAAGACCGCCCAACAACAGCATCAGCTGACGGCGCTTCGCGCCGCAGCTGATGCTGAGCGTTGGGTGGCTGGTCCCCTTTCTGACTCCTGCGGAATTTTACCTTGATCCGTCCTCTGGCCGGTGAGGCGTGGGGCCTCTCCGCGTCCACGCGCAGTTCCGTGCAGAGAGGCCGCAGCGCATCGCGGATGCTGACCCGCACCAGGTCGTGCTCCCGCTGGTCCTTGTCGCTGCCGAGCAATTCTTCGCGCAGCCGCCGGTCATGGCTCTCCGATGAACCGCGCGGCCGGGTTCCCGCGACCGCCTCACTGCGAATGCGGCGCCCGTCGCGCCGGTACAGCTGCTCGGGTGACGCGCCGATGAACGCTGTCTGTGCATCGGGCGCAAAGGCGAAGTGGAAGCAGCCGGGCGTTACCTCACCCAGGCGGCGCAACAGCTCGAACGGATCGATCGGCGCGGCCGCGCGGAAGCCGGCGCGGCGGGCGAGCACCACCTTCTCCAGCGAACCGTCGTCGATCTGCCGTAACGCCTCGTCGATCATTTCCCGCCACTCTTCGACCCCCGGCACATCGCGCCGGCTGCCGATGTCGGGCAGCGGCGCACCAGCGGCGCTTCGGTGGGCACCCTGGATGGCGGCCAGAATCGTTGAGGCGGGCGGCAGATCCCGCGGCAGCACCAGATTGCAGGCGAGCTCCGTCGCCGGCGGCCCGGAGACCAGCTCGAGCCGCGGCAGCACCAGGTGGAAGCTACCGAACAGGACCCATTCTCGCGATGCTTCCCGCAACGAATCGAAGCAGAGGCGGCCGAAGATGCGAGTGGATGGGTGATCTGACCGCCGGAGCAGGCGCAGCACCGGGCCGAGTTCGCCGTCCGCGAGGTCCGGCCGAGCTCCGCGCGCGGTGAGCGCCGCGCCCACGCCGGCGAGCGCCGCCCCTTCGCCGCGCGCCGACCAGAAGAGCCGCGGCGCACCATCCCGCGCGGCGAGCCAGCGCACCGGGTCCATAGCGGGAGCGGGCACGCTGAGCCGCACCAGCCGCTCGGCATCCCCCGCGTTAGCGCCTGCAGCACCTCGGCCACGCGCGCCGCAAGCTCCTCCTGAACGGCAGCCGGGGTCACCGAGGCGCCCCGCCGATGTACGTTTCGCTGCTCCGTCTGCATTCGATGCCGCCAGATACATGATCCGGGCACCGTCGGGCGCCGCCGGGCGAGGCGAAAGCTACGCCACCCGCGCCCCAACGGGAAGAAGCAGCGGCTGGACCGGGGTCGTTCGGGTGACGCCGACGTGCTACCTTCCGGAAGCCTCCGCCGCGCCGCTCGGCGGAGATCTGCAACACCAACCCGCGAAGATCCATGAGTCGCATCTCCCGCTATCTGTCGGTGGCGACGCTGGTCATGGGCGCTGCTTGCGCTCCGTCCAGCACCGCATCGCTGGAACCAATCCCGAACTCGGCTCCCACGCCAGCAACGCGGCCAGCTCCTACAGTTCAGCCGCCCGCTGCCCGCGTCGAGCCACACGCCATGACGATCCACGGCGACACTCGCACCGACAACTACTACTGGCTCCGTGAGCGCGAGAACCCCCAGGTGATCGCCTACCTCGAGGCGGAGAACGCGTACACGCAAGCGATGACGCGCGGCACGGAGGCTCTGCAGGACTCGCTGTATCGCGAGATCAAGGGACGTATCAAGCAGGACGACAGCTCCGTCCCGGTGCGGAACGACGACTTCTTCTATTACACCCGCTTCGAGGAGGGCGAGGACTACCCGATCAACGCCCGGAAGCGCGGCTCGCTCGACGCGCCGGAGGAGATCCTCCTCGATCAGAACGAGCTCGCAGAGGGGCACGGCTACTTCTCCGTATCCGGTTTCGAGCCGTCGCCGAACCACCGGCTGCTCGCCTTCGCCGAAGACACGATCGGCCGGCGCATCTACACGATTCGGTTCAAGGATCTCGAAACCGGTGAGATGCTCTCGGCCGAAATCCCCGGCACCACTGGTAACCTCGCGTGGGCGAACGATAACCGGACGATCTTCTACACCAAGCGCGACCCGGAGACGCTCCGCGCCTTCCAGGTCTTTCGCCACGAGATCGGCACCGATCCCGCGCGCGACGAGCCGGTCTATCAGGAGGACGACGAAGAGTTCTCCGTCTACCTCGGCAAGACACGCTCGGAAGAGTACCTGCTGATCGGCTCGTGGCAGACGCTGAGCACCGAGTACCGCTACCTCGACGCAGACGAGCCGACCGGCGATTGGAAGATCTTTCTCCCCCGCCAGGAAGATCACGAGTACCACATCGGTCACCGCGGCGACTTCTTCTACATCCGCACCAACCGGGACGGAGCGAAAAACTTCAAGCTCGAACGTACACCCATTACCAACACTACGGAAACAGCGTGGGAAGAGGTGATCCCGCACCGGGAGGACGTGCTGCTGCAGGACTTCGACCTTTTCCGCGACCACCTTGTGGTGAACGAGCGCAAGGACGGACTGGTGCAGCTCCGGGTGCGGGACCTGAGCGACGACACCGAGCACTATGTCGAGTTCGACGAGCCCGCGTACCTCGCCGCACCCACCGGCAATGCGGAGTTCGACACCGACATGCTCCGCTTCGGCTACACCTCGATGACGACCCCATGGTCGACCTACGACTACGACATGGACACGCAGGAGCGGACGCTTCTGAAGCGGGAGGAGGTGCTGGGTGAGTTCGACCCCGCGGACTACGTCACCGAGCGGGTGTACGCGGCGGCGCGCGACGGCACGCGCATCCCGGTTTCCCTCGTCCGCCGCACCGGTACGCCCACCGACGGCACGGCGCCGCTGCTCGTCTACGGGTACGGCTCGTACGGCTACAGCCTCGACGCCACCTTCAGCCACGCGCGGCTCAGCCTGCTCGATCGCGGCTGGGTGTACGCAGTCGCGCATATCCGCGGTGGGCAGGAGCTGGGGCGCGACTGGTACGAGCGGGGCAAGCTCCTCAACAAAAAGAACACCTTCACCGACTTCATCGACGCGACAGAATTCCTCGTCGAGCAGGGGTACGGCGATCCGGAGCAGGTGTTCGCGCAGGGGGGCAGCGCGGGTGGGCTGTTGATGGGTGCGGTGGTGAATATGCGGCCCGACCTCTACCAGGGCGTCATCGCGGCGGTCCCGTTCGTGGACGTGGTCACCACTATGCTCGACCCGACGATCCCGCTGACGACCCGCGAGTACGATGAGTGGGGCAACCCCAACGACCCCGACTACTACGAGTACATGCTGAGCTACTCGCCGTATGACAACGTCGAGGCGAAGGAGTACCCGAACCTGTTGGTCACCACCGGTTTGCACGACTCGCAGGTGCAGTACTGGGAGCCGGCGAAGTGGGTCGCCAAGCTCCGCGCAACGAAGACGGATGACAACCGGCTCCTGCTCAAAACCGAGATGGAGGCCGGTCACGGAGGCGCCTCCGCGCGCGACAAGCGCTACCGCAAAACGGCGTTCGAGTACGCCTTCCTGATCGCGCTCGCCCGCGGCGAGTTGGAAGGCTGAGAGATGATCCGAGCCCATGAGTCGCCTCCCTGCTACCGCTGCTCTCTTCCGATGATATTGGCCGCGTGTGCGGGCGATCCGGAAACTGCGACCTCAGATGCCGGTGAAGGGCGCCTGGCGCTGGCCGCAATCTACCACCTGGGAGGGGGTGGAGCTCCGCTCGGTGCCCCATCCGCGGCGGGTACCCGGCTGGCCGTCGAGGAGGCTAACGCCGCTGGCGGCGATGCCGCAGGCGGAGCTGGCCTATGATACGCCCTTGCAAGCTGCCTGCGGGCGGTCGCGGTGTGCTCCTGCTTGGTGTCGACGCGGCATGCCTGGCGGGTCCGCTCGAGGCGCAGCAGTTCGAACCGCAGGCGATCGCGGCTGCGGTCGACCGGCACCTTCCGGGATCGTTCGAGCTGTAGCGGGAGCTGCTGAGCCTGCCGAACGACGCGCATCAGCCGGAGGACATCATCCGGCTGCTCGATTGGATCGAGGGGGAGTTTCGCGAGCGAGACTTCGAGACGTCCCGTCTCGCCACGGGTGGGAGCGATCTGCTGCTCGCGGAGCGCGCACGCCGGGCGCACGGTGCTCGTCTACCTGCAAGCCGACGGGCAGCCGGTGGACCCGTCCCAGTGGATCAGCCGAGTGCGTACCAGCCGGTGCTCAAGGAGCAATCTGCGGATGGCAGCTGGCAGATCATCCCGTGGGAGCGGCTCGAGGGCGAGCGCGATGCGGACTGGCGAATCTTCGCGCGGTCGGCTTCCGACTCGAAAGGCCCGATCACCCAGTTCCTGAGCGCCCTCGATGTCTTGAATGATATGGTCAAGGCACCCGACTTCAACCTGAAGGTGATCGTCGACACCGAGGAGGAGATGGGTTCCCCCCATCTCCCTCCGACGGTCGAGCGGTATCGCGATCGCCTGGCGGCGGACATGCTGGTGATCTTCGACGGGCCGCCGCACGTGTCAGGCGATCCGACGCTGAAATTCGGGGCACGGGGCATCGCTGGCACTGGATCGACGCCGCCACGGCCGACCACTTCGTCTTCGTCTCCCGCGTCGACGGGCACATGGCGCTGGCTAACTCCAAGACGCTCCAGGCCGCCGGCATCACCGCATTGACGCCGGACCCCGAGGGCGGCACCATCGTCCGCGACCCGGCTACCGGCGAACCGACGGGCGTGCT
>JBPCLX010000276.1:0-3865 GCA_051002815.1 Gemmatimonadaceae bacterium | reverse complement strand
GCAGCGATGCCGCAGTCCAGCCAAGCGCTCGCGTAATCGCCGTATCGGGAGCAGCGGTGGTCACGCGAACCGTCAGTGTGGCACGCTGCACTCCGCCATTCCCTGTCGTATCCGGCGGCGTATCCGTTGGTAGCCGCGTTTCGGTCCCCGTGCACGCGGACAGCAGTGCCCCGATCACGATCACAGTTCGTCCCGTCATGGTGCCCTCGCTCCCGCTCCACTCGTAATGACCGCCACCTCCACCTGCATCCCCGTGCGGTCCCCCGCCGGCCGGAACGCCACCGCCGCGCCCGCGTCGGGCGACACCCGGTCGTACCGGCCCCGCACGAGCAGTTTGCTGCCGCGGCGCACCTCCCGCAAGAGCGCGATCTGCACGCCGTGCGCCAGCGCCGGTCCTGACGAGTACTCCAGCCCCGGCCCCACCAGTCGCTGGAACACCGGCCCGAGCCCCGCCGCGGCCGGAATCGCCGAATTGGCGAACGCGGGCGCCACCGCATAACCAACCGCCCTGCCGGCCGGCGCGGAGTACCGGCGAGACGGCGTCGGGGGGAAAGGTCGTGGATCTACGAGGGATGCTGCGCGGCGGCGGTTCCGGGGGTGACACAGGTTCCGGATTCCCAGTGCCGGAGCACCAGCTCACCCGGAGAGCAGCGCATCCCGCGGAATCCGCACCCAGGTGCGGCCACTCCCGAGCATCGAGGGCTGACCCACAAGATCGACGGCGTGGCCAGCCGCCAGCACGGGTTGGCTCATGTAGAAGCTCGCGCCAAGCTCAGGTCACCGAATGAGGTGGAGGAAACTGGTATTCAGTGGAGTTCCTCGCGGCCCCCCACTGCCGTCCCCGAACCAAGCAAGGACCCGCCTCCTACTGCACCCGGCCCGGCGAGGGCTCCGCCCCGACGAAGTCGTTCGCGCTGTTCTTCGTCCGAAGGAGAATCTTTCGACCGTCTACATGTGTCGCAATGGAGCGCCGCGTGATCGATCGAAGATCGATCGACCAATCACCGATGATCTTCGCCTGCTGTGCATCCTGGCTCGGATGTACCGGCGACCCGCAGGTCTGGAACGTCGTGGTGGCGGGGCCCCAGGTCGTGACATCGAGCAGTGCGTCTGTCGGAATCCGAAGCCATGTCCGATCGCCGCCGCCCAACTGAGATGGCAGGGATGCGAGATCGGCCGCGTTGGCGAGCGCCAGCACCGGATGCGTCATGTAGAAGCGAAGTCCGCGGCCTCCCAGGTCCCCTCCGTCGCTGGGGCCCACGCTGATCATGTCCGGCACGGATGGATTGTCGGCATCCGCTCCACCCCGAAATTCGAAGGCCGCCGAGCGCAGATCGAAGGCGAGCGGCGTGAAGAACGTGTGGTCGATGGCGTCCGTGGCCATCAGTGCGACGCCACCTGCTTGAAGCAGCGGAGCGTCCGGTGGGAAGCGATAGATGAAGGTCGCCCAGATACCTAGCGAGTCGCGCTGAAACGGCGCGCTCGCCGTGCAGCTGTCCAGATCCGGGTTGAAGAACGTTCCGGGAAACCCCGCGAAGACGAGCTTGTCGGCCAGCGGAACGGCGCCGTCCGAATTGTTATAGATCTCGAAGAAGTCGCCGGTGTTGTAGTATGAGGTCCCGACACGTGGGTCGCCGCTCCACACTTCGCTGATGACCAGCGACCCGCGCTGCGACGGCGTACCGAGCACGTTCACCGATGCCGACGGCGCCGCCACTGAAACCGATCCGGCACCTCCGATCGCGTCGGTCTCGCCGATCGACGCCGGAAGAGCAATCTGCTCGGTGCTGCTCAGGAGCCGGACGATCGAGACGAGATACGCGCCTGGTAGCAGATCGGTGAACTGCGCATCACCGCTGCCGTCCGTCTGCCGAACGATCGGTGCCGTCGAGCCCAGGCGGAGGACGCTGACCGACGCACCGCCGACCGCATACCCGGAGAAAGCGAGCGCTCGCGCCAGGGCGGAATCCGCAGGCGCGAGGCTGACAGACACGCGCAGTGACGCGCGCTGGATACCGCCGCCGACAGTGTCGGGGGGCGTATCGGTTGGCAGTCGTGATTCCGCGCTCGAACATGAGCAGCATACTACAAGGCATGCTGCGCCAATCGATCGCAGCGCGACTGCCGTCTGCACGATTCTTTGCACAGGCCGCCGGCGACCTAAATCACGCAGCTACAGCAGTTGTTATGGTCGCACGTCCCTTCGACAGGAGCCTGTGTCCAATAGATCTCACAGGTCTGCTGACAATCCTGCTGACTGGTACAGCTCCCCACGAACGATGGAGGATTGAAATCGCACGTCCGCTCCGAGAGCGAACTCGCGAGGAGCGTTCGTCCTCCGAAGAGCAGCCCCGCGACTACGAACACCGAAAGCCCTACTCGAGTGAGGCGGATCAGGCCCTGCGACATGACAACCTCCTTGCGGGATGCCTAAGAGAGGGAGACCGGCGCGTGGAACGTCCAGGGACGGCGCAATTATGTGACCTGGCCGCTCCACCATGGCTTTCCCGCCGCGGCCTGTCAATAGCGCGCCAGGCGACGCGAACGCCTCTGGGAACCACCCGGTGAGCCTGCCGCTGAAGATCTCGCGAACCCTCACGGTGATACCTTCGAGGCGATGCGTTGCCGTTCGTTAGAACGCCTTAATCTACACTGCGCGTTGAATGTGGGCTCTTGCGCGGTAGTCTTGTCGGCGTTATGAATTGCGACCCTCTCCTGGCTAGGTGCATCCATGCGCCGCCTCTCTGCCTGGACGATAGGCGTGCACGTCGCCCTCGTACTCGCCATCGGCATCGTCGTGCTGCTCGCGCGGGCTCACCGTGACCTCGACGCGCGGTACCAGCGCCTCGCCGAACGCTCTGCGTGGCGAACCCTTGCCGCACGGGCAGACAGTGCGTCGGCGCTGGGCGGCGTCGCGCCTCGCGTCATCGGCCTGTCCCTCGACGCGCTGGACGCCACGGTGGCCTATGCGCGGGAACATGGGCTGCGGTTTCCCGTCGCCCAATTCCCGACCCGCCGTGATCAGGCGTTATACCGCGCGCGGTCCGTGCCCCTCATCCTCGTCATCAACGACGAAAATCGTGTCGCATACTCACGGATGGGCGTGCTCACGTCTCCTGCGGCACTGGATTCCGTCTGGCGCGCGACCGTCGGTGAGCACCCGCCTCGTCCCGCACCTCCAACCCCGCGCACTGCGAGGCGCTAGCTCCCGGAATGCGGCATCTCGCCGCGGCAGAGCGATTCCGCTCAACACACTCGGAATCGCTCAACTCCTCACCCGGAGGTGTTCGATGCTCGAACGAACCCAGCAAGTACTCCGCATGCTCGCGGCCGCCGTCGTCCTCAGTGCTCTCGCGTTCGGAGCGCAGGAGGCCCTGGCCGCCAACCGGAGCGCCAGCACCTGCAATTACAACCCGCCGCTGGAACTCCGGGACTTGCGTGTCCGAAACGCAGTGTAACGAGGCGTGTTACGTCTACTACGGTCCAGGCAACGGCGGGTACTGCACGCCCACCGGCAATTGCTGCATCTGTGAACACTGAGCGGCTGTAAGGTCGGTTGCGGTGCTTGCGCGGCGCCAGCGCGAGATTCGACGGAGGAGCCACTACCAGCTCCTCCGTCGACAACCGGGCGTCCCGCGCTGTGGCGGTCACGGGATCGAGAACGGCGAAGGCGCCGCGAGGATGAAGTCGCGCGCGCTGCTCCTGGTGCGCAACAGCACTCTCTGCCCATCTGGCTGTGTGTAGATCACCGGCCGGGCGAGCCCACGATCCTCTGGATCGATCGAGGGCAGGATGTTCAGCATCTGCCGGTCGAGCGAGGGATGGACCGCGACCCGACAGGGAGGATTTGCCGGAGGTGTCAGGC
>JBPCLX010000275.1:0-12553 GCA_051002815.1 Gemmatimonadaceae bacterium | reverse complement strand
CGGCTCCACTCGTGCGGCGCGCGCGGCCGGAAGCCAACACGCCAGCGTGCCGACGGTCGCCATGAGTAGCGCGACGGCGCTCACCGTCAGCGGATCGTTGGGCGTCACACCGTAGAGCAGTTGAGCGAGCAGCCGTGAAGCGGCAAGCGAGCCTAACACTCCGAGCGCGAGACCGGCCGCCAGCAGCACCCAGCCTTCGCGCAGAACCATTTTCTTGACCCGGGTGGCATCGGCTCCGAGGCTCATTCGGATGCCGATCTCGCCGGTGCGCGAGCTCACCGAGAACGCGAGTACACCGGCGATTCCAACCGCCGCTATGACCAGTGCCAGCGCGCCGAACGATGTGACAAGCACCGCGTTGACCCGCCGGGGAGCGACTCCGTTGTCGCGAACCTGCTCCAGAGTCTCGACGTTCTCGATCAGCGCCTGAGAATCGAACGAGCGGATCGTCTGCACGACCGACGACGAAAGCATCAGCGGGTCCAGTGTGGAACGAACGACGAACGAGCCGGAAAAGATCTCCTCCTGGGCGAACGGCTGGAACAGTACCGGGGATGGCTCGGTATCCAGGCCCGCGTCACGGGTATCCCCGACCACGCCGACCACCGTTCTCCAGTCCCCGGAAACGGGAATGAACTGCAGAACATCGCCGGTCCATGCCACGCGCTGCCCGATCGGATCCATGTCGCCGAACAGCCGCCTGGCGAGAGTCTGATTCAGAATCACCACGCGGCCGGCACCGGCGCGGTCCGTCGAGGAGAACTCGCGGCCCGCTACGATAGGGATCCCCGCCGCCCGAAAGTACTCGGGACTCACCGTGCGGTAGTCGGCGTTAGGCGTGGGCAGGTCCGGATCGACCGGCCGCCCTTCCGCCTTCACGTCCAGCCTGAAATTGTTGTCGCGAAGGGGCACGATCGAGCCGATCCCCGCTTCCACCACACCTGGAAGCGCGGCGATTCGATCACGCATCTGCTCGTACAGGATCAGCTGCTCCGGCGTGTTGCGCCCGGTGCCGTCCATCGGGACTTCCATCGTCAGGACGTTCTCGATCCTGACGCCGGTGTCCACTACCTGGAGCTTCATCAGCGTGCGCACGAGCAGACCGGCTCCGGTGAGCAGAACCACCGAGACGGCTACCTGCACCACCACCAGCGAACGCTGCAGCCGCTGCCTTCCGCGCCCCGCCGTCGTGCGACGGCCGGCGCTCACCAGCGCTCCGGCGAGCGACCCCTCGGCACCCACGTTCGGTACGAACGCGAGCAGGATCCCCGCCGCTATCGCTACCGCCAGCGTGAACGCGAGCACGGTGCCGTCCACGCTTATCTCGCCGGCGCGAGTGGTGAGCTGCTCCGCGAACGCCTTGAGCAACCCAAGCCCGGCGTATGCGATGACCAACCCCAGTGCGCCGCCGGCCAGCGCCAGTAACATATTCTCTGCCAGCAGCAGCCGGCGGAGACGCGCGGCGCCGGCACCCATGGCCCGCCTTACTATCAGCTCCCGCTCGCGGCGGAGGCCGCGGATGAGCGTCAGGTTCGCGACATTCGCACACGCGATCACCAGCACGAACGCCGCCGCACCCATCAATAGCCAGAACGTGAGGGTCGCTCGCTCGTTCATCACGTCGCGCAGCGGAGCCACGCTGATGTCGTATCCGGCGGCCCGCTCGTAAACCTCCGGGTGATCGGCGTGCACGTTCGATTCGATTCGCGCGATCTCCGCCTGTGCTTGCGGAAGCGTGGCGCCCGGCGCCAGGCGCGCAAAGACCTCAGTCATCCGGTGCGTTCGTCCCGTCACCATCGTGGCATCCAGATGGTGTGGGCTGGTGACCATGTTCACGAACACATCGGTTTCCCCCGGATAGCGGGGGGCATCCTGTACCACGCCGACGATGAGATTCGAGCTGCCGTTTATTCTGACCGTGGTACCGACGATTTTGGGATCGCCGCCGAACCGCGTAAGCCAGTACTTGTGCGACAACACCATCGCCGGCGCCGCGCCCGGACCATCGTCGCGGCTGTCGAAGAGCCGCCCCGCAACCGGGCCGAGCCCCATGACTTCGAAGTAGTTCCCGGTTACGACCCCCGCAAGCACACGAACCGGGTCGTCATGCCCGCGCATCGTTGCCGGGATCTCCGAGTACTCGGCGAATCCCTGGAGCGCCTTGGATCCGCTGCGATAATCGACGACCTCGGGGACGGAGAACAGGACGTTGCCCTGTCCCGCCTGCTCGGCTGACTGGCGCAGGTAGACGAGCCGGTCGCCGTCGCGGTTAGGCAGTGGACGCAGCAGCGCGCCCCGTACCACGCTGTAGATCGCGGTGTTGGCGCCAATGCCGAGCGCGAGCGTGGCGATCACGGCGATGGCGAACCCAGGGACCTTGGAAAGACTCCGGAAAGCGAAGCGAATGTCACGCAGCGAGGATATGTCGGACCCCAGAGATCGGTGAAGAAGAGGCGCGGGAAACGGGAAAATGGGAAATGGGAAGCGGGAAACGGAAATGGGAAATGGGAAATGGGAACCGTCTATGGGACGTCGATCGAGAGTGTGGCAAATCGACAAGCGGCAGTTACCGATGGACGGATGGGGATTCGTGCAGCTTGCCTCAACGTTTCCCGTTTCGTCATTCGCACTTTGTCCGAGCTGCGCATCCGGCCGTGCCAGCCGGCGCTCGACCAGCTCCTGCGCTTCCTTAAGCTCATTCCGACGGAGGCGAGGAGTAGGGCTCTTCCGCCAAGGTCACCAGGCACTCGGCAACGGCGTGTCCTTGTACTCGCACTACCTTGAACAAAACACCGTCGAAGATAACCGTGTTTCCGACGTGCGGTGGCCGTCCCAACAGCGTAAGCACGAGCCCGCCCACGGTATCCACTTCCTCATGTTCGAGCAGACGGTGCAGCGCCTCGCCAAGCTCGTCGAGCCGGACCGATCCCGCGACACGTATGCGACCATCGTTCTCGCGGCGCAGCTTAGCTGGGCCGTCGGGATCCTCTCCGAACTCACCGACGACTTCCTCGAACAGGTCTTCGATGGTGATCATCCCCGCGGTTCCGCCAAACTCGTCCATAACGACTGCGACCTGGGATCGGGTGCTGCGCAATGTTTCCAGAAGCTGGTCCATGTCTGACGCTTCGGGCACGAAAGGCACGGGGCGAAGTCGTTCCCGCGTCACCGGGGAGTCGTGTGACAGTTCACGAAGCAAGTCCTTTACGTGGAGGATCCCGATGATCTTGTCGATCGTTCCCTCGTACACCGGATAGCGTGTGTGCGGCGCAGCGCGGAGTGTGCGCCTTATGTCCTCGATTGAAGCCCCCAGCGATATACCCACGACGCGCACGCGGGGAACCATGACCTCCCTGACGGTGAGGTCGCCAAATTCGAGAAGCTCCTGCACCACCCGCGCTGCATCCGACCGCAACAGCCCGCCGGCCTGACTTTCTCGCACGATGTAGGCGAGATCCTGCGCTGTGGTCAGGCCTTCCGCTCCGCCTGCCTTCCTGTGTATTCCGAACAGACGCAGCAGCCCGTTTCCGATCCCGTTGAGCGACACGACCAGCGGGTAGAGCGTTCCCTGGATGGCCCGCATTACAGGAGTAATCCATAACGCGGTCCGTTCCGCGTGCTGGAGCGCGAGCGACTTGGGAACCATTTCACCCACCACAATGTGCAGGTAGGTAAGGATCGTGATCGAAATGACAGCGGCCAGAGTGTGAGCGGCGATCCACCGGCCAGCGCCCAGCTGCTCCAGCCAGCCGGCGATCGTCTGAGCCAGCACGTGTTCGCCATACATCCCGAGGCCCAGGCTCGCCAGGGTGATTCCTAGCTGTGCGGTGGCGATGAAACGATCCTGGCGTTGCGGGTCGCGGAGAATAGCCTGAAGTATGCGGGCGGTGCGATTCCCACGTGCCGCCAGGCGGTCCACGGACGAGCGTGGAACGCCGACAATCGCGAACTCCGCGGCGACGAACAGGCCATTGAGCAGGATCAGCACCATGATGATGAGCGCCGGAATCAGGTTAGGCATCGCTGACGCTCCTGTCATCGGCAGCGACTTCGTCCCAGCCGGTCGGCGTCACGAGGACGGTCTCCACCGCCGTGCGCCGCACGCGCTCGACTTCGACGTGAACTCCGTGCATGACGAGCTTCTCACCGGCCGTTGGAACCCGCCCGAGCATCTCCATGATCTGGCCGCCGATGGTGCGTGCCTTCCCCTCCCTCCATAGCAAGCCGAGCCATTGCTCGGCTTCATCGACGCGAACATCCCCTTTAAGGCGTACGCGTCCGTCGGGCAGCCGCTCTGGCGCGACCTCCTCCGGCTGGCGTTCGTCATCGACGTCCCCCCCCATTACCTCATCCAGAATGTCATCCACCGAAACTATGCCGGCCGTGCCGCCGAACTCGTCGACCACGATCGCGAGCTGGCGCCGCTCTTCGCGCATGCGAGCAAGGACGCGATCGGTCGTCATGCCCCATGGCACGATCAGAACCGGTCTCATGCACGACTGCGCAGTCCAGTTCCGATCAGCCTCCAGCGCTCGCAGCGCTACATCGCGCGCATGTACGTAACCGACTATGCGATCGATCGTGCGTTCGTAGACGGGGATTCGCGTGAACGCGCTTTCGCCTACGAAGCGCACTACCTCGTCGGCCCGAACGATGGCGGCAATGGCTTCGATCCGCTGTCGCGGAACCATGATCTCATCAGCAGTGCGGACGCCGAGCTTGAGCGCCCGCCGGAGGCGCTGGTGCTCGTCAGGCTCGAGCAATCCACCGTCCCGGCTCTCGACGATCAGCAGCTCTATCTCTTCCGGTGAGTGGATGTGGCGGTGCCCGGAGTGGTCGCGCGCGCCAAGCATCTGTAGCAGCGCCGTACCGCTGCCATTGAGTACGTATATGAACCAGCGTAGGAGCCGGAGCGACCACTGCATGGGCACAGCGGTGAGGAGGGCGACGCGCGTTGGGTATTGAAGTGCAAGTGATTTCGGCACCAGCTCCCCAAGGATCATCTGTCCGAACGTCAGGGTCACCAGCACCGCGAGCGCTGCCACGCTGATCGCGGTAAGGGATTCCAGATCAAACGCCCGTCCAAGCACCGGCGCGAGCGCCGGAGTCAGTGTCGCCTGACCGTACGCCCCAAGAACCAGGCTGGAAATCGTGATGCCGATCTGGCACGCCGCGATGTAGCGGTCGAGCGCCTGCGAATCGCGCAACACCGGAAGCAGTCTGCGCGCCAGAGCGTTGCCACGATCTGCTTCCTGCTGGATTCTGCTCTGTTGCGCGCTGACCACGGCGAACTCGGCTCCCACGTACAGAGCGTTGATGGCGATCAGCAGAACGATGACCGACAATACGAGCAAGCTCATTGACCGCCACCGGGTCTCCGGGAAACGAGGATGGTCCTGACTCCAGGATGGGGGGCGTTTCGAGCGGAACGGCTGACGGTTTGCATAACGGCTTTAGGTCTCTCCACCGGCTCGTCCGATTGACCAGTTACTCGCAGGCGATAATCCCCGCTGCATCGTCGGGAGCGGTACGGCGTCCGGTTTCACGAGGCGACCGGAGACGTTGCGACAGCCCGATTTGGTGAGCGTGCAGGCTTGCGCAAACCGCTGGGCGGCTGTCGGAAAGGAAGCAGCCGCGGTGGCCGATCAGTCGTGGGGGGGGGCCCGCGGCGGGAAAAGGAAGGTGCGGAGACCGCTGGCGCCAGGAGGGGCGGCGCGCGCGGCAAAGGTGATTCGAAGCTAGCACACTCGAAGAAAAAGGTCCAACCGTCGCGTCCGGCCCCTTGTTCCGCTCATGCGACTGCCGCTAGCTTCCCCTCACGTGATGAGTACTCATACGATGAGGGAAGGCATGCCCCCTGAAAGGCTGGGACTCGTTCAAGGCACGGTCGACGTTCTGATTCTCAAGACTCTGACCTGGTCGCCGATGCACGGATACGGCATCTCGCAATGGATCCGCCAACGCACCGATGGCGCGCTGGCAGTGGAGGACGCGGCGCTCTATCAGGCGCTGCACCGGCTCGAGCGAAAGGGATGGGTAGACTCCGAATGGGGCGTCTCGGACACCAACCGCCGCGCCAAGTTCTATTCCATAACGCGAGACGGAAGAAAGCAGCTGCAGAACGACATCATCGCGCTTCGCCGCTACGTCGAAGCGCTGTTCAAGGTCATTCAGCCGGCGTGAGCCGACCACCCGGCGTCCGCCGAGTCTTTCGCTTTCCGTGGCGCTCGCGCCGGGAGGTGGCGGCTGATGTCGACGACGAGCTCCAGTTTCACCTCGAGCAGACCGCGGCCCAGCTGCGGGCGGAAGGCTGGTCCGAAGCCGACGCGCTGGCCGAATCGACTCGCCGCTTCGGCGATCTGGACCTTACTCGTAACTATTGCCGCGCCGAAGACATTCGGCGCGAGCGGGAGAAGCGTCGCATGACGGTGCTGGATGAGCTGTCGCAGGACCTCTGGTTCGCCGTTCGCGCCTTACGCGGGGCGCCGGCGTTCGCCATAACGGCACTGCTCACTCTTGCGCTCGGCATAGGCGCCAACACCGCGATTTTCAGTGTGGTGCGGGGCGTGCTTCTCGAGGAGCTGCCGTTCCGGCAATCCGAGCGGGTAGTACGCGTCTGGCAATCGCATCCCGGCGACGGCCTGGAGCAGGGTGCCGTGTCCGAACCCGATTTCCTGGACTGGCGCGAGCAGAGCGCACTGGCCGAGTCAATGGGTGGCTACTTTTTCGCCGACGGTCTGAGCGGTGTGGACGTGACCGGCAGCGGAGAGCCGGAACGACTCTCGATGGCGCTCGTGACCGAGGGATTCTTCGAAACACTCGGCACCATTGCGACGTTAGGCCGGGTGCTGCGACCGGATGAGCACGTAGCCGGTCAGGATCGAGCGGTTGTGATGAGTCACGGGTTCTGGGCGCGGCGGTTCGGTGCGGACCCGTCAATCGTTGGACGTTCGGTTACGCTCAACGGCCAGCCTTTTCAGGTAATCGGTGTCATGCCGCCGGGGTTTAGCTACCCGGCAGACCAGACGATCGACGGCTGGATTCCACTCTCGTTCTTCGGGCCTGACGACATTGGCCGGTCGCGGAGTTCGCGGTTTCTTTCCGTCATAGCGCGCGTACGCCCCGGGGTGACCGAATCGCAGCTGGACTCCGAGTTGGGTAGCATCGCGTCCCGACTTTCCGAAGCTCACCCCGAGAATGCCGGTTGGAGCGATGTGCACGTCGCCTCCATTCGCGAATCGATTCTCGGCGAGGTGCGGCGGCCGCTGGTGGTGCTGATGGCGGCAGTATCGATGCTTCTGCTCATCGCATGCGTGAACATCGCCAGCCTGCTGCTGGCCCGGGCGACAGGGCGCCAACAGGAGCTTTCCGTGCGGGCGGCACTCGGCGCTGGCCGCGGCCGCATAGCCAGGCAGCTGCTAACCGAGAGTCTGACTCTCGCGCTGTTAGGGGGCGCGCTCGGCATCGTGCTGGGCTTTGTCGCGGTGCGCGCCATAGCTGCTGCGGGTGCGAGCGAGCTGCCGCGGGCAGGCGAGATCGGAGTCGATGCAACCGTTCTCGTTTTCACGCTCGGCGTGTCCATTGTGTCCGGCCTGCTCTTCGGTTTAGTGCCGGCGCTGCGTGCCTCGTCGGGGCTTCAGCAGTCGCTGCGCGCGGGCGCTCGCGGCACGGTCGGCGGCACCGGACAGAAACTCCGGAGCGCCCTGGTAGTCGCCGAGGTTGCGTTAGCGGTGATCCTCGTCATCGGCGCCGGGCTGGCCACCAAGAGCTTCATCCGGCTTACGGCGGTGAATCCAGGTTTCGAGCCGGCCAATGCACTGGTGGCGACTCTGAGCGTTCCAGATCATTATGAGACGCCTGACGCGAAACGGAATTACTACTATGGCGTGCTCGAGTCCATCAGGGCCGTTCCCGGTGTGCAGGCAGCTGGATCCATTCGTGATCTTCCGCTGCGCGGCAACGGCGAGATGGCGCGTCCGGACGTACCCGGACAACCGACGGCGCCGGGCGAAGGTCCGTCCGTGCAGCTGCATCAGGTCAGCACCGACTACTTCAAGGCGATCGGAACGCCGGTGCGCGAAGGGCGCACTTTCGAGATGTCCGATCGCCAGGGCATGATCCCGGTGATCGTGGTCAGTGAGGAGCTCGCCGGAAGGCTCTGGCCAGGGGAGAGCGCCATAGGCAAGGGGCTCCGTTTCGGCGACACCGATCTGCCGGTGATCGGCGTCGTTGCCGACATCCGGCAGCGCGGACTCGCCGAGCCCGTCGAACCGACCCTGTACCTGCACGCGCTGCAGAACTTCCGCTCCCGGATGAGCATCGTCATCCGCACCACCGGTGATCCGCGGCAATACTCCAATGCCGTTCGCCAGGCGATCTGGTCGCAGGATCCGAACCAGACCATCACCGGCCTGACGACGCTGGAGTCGGTGCTGGGCACCGCCGTCGCGCGGCCGCGCCTTCTGGCATGGCTGCTGGGGCTGTTCGGCGTGATGGGGCTTACACTCGGGGCGTTGGGTATCTTCGGCGTACTCGCCTACGCGGTTACTCAGCGCCGAAAGGAGATCGGTCTGCGCGTCGCGCTCGGCGCGCCACCGCGCGCCGTGCTGCGCTCGGTGGTAGGGCAGGGGATGCTGCTTGCCGGCGCCGGTGTCGCGATCGGCGTCGTGGCCGCGCTGCTTCTCACGCGTTGGATGCAGGGGGTGCTCTTCGACATCCAGCCGTCCGATCCCATGACCTTCGCGCAAGTGACAGGGGTCCTTCTGTCCACGGCGCTGCTGGCGAGCTGGCTCCCGGCGCGCCGGGCACTGGCGATCGATCCGGTGAGCGCGCTCCGATACGACTGACCGCGGCCCGCTGTCGGCACTCAAGAAACATCTGATAAATGTGGAGAGTTTCCTATGGCGCTATCCCGAAGTTGTTCGCCGACTCTGGCGCGGTGACATTAAATCCATATAATGGTGTGACTCAAAGCACATCCTCCCCCCGCAGGGTTCGCTGCATAAAGCGATTTATGCCTCGAACGACCATGAAATGGCCGAAGCCGCTTCCGAACGACAATACCTGGAGCAGTTCAAAGAGGCAGTAGCCCACCGCTATGAGGTTGGCCGCGAGCTCGGTCGCGGCGGCATGGCAACCGTTTATCTCGCCCGCGACCTGACGAACTCTCGACCTGTCGCGCTGAAGCTCCTGCATCCCGAGCTCGGGGCCTCGATCGGAGGCGATCGGTTCCTGCGCGAGATCGAAGTCGGCACGATGCTGCAGCATCCGAACATCATTGGCGTGCTGGGCTCCGGGGAAGCGGCCGGGCAGCTCTACTACGTGATGCCGTTCGTCGAGGGCAAGTCGCTGCGTGACCGGCTCGACGAGCGGTCGCAGCTCCCTATCGACGAAGCGATCGACATTACGCGCCAGGTCGCCGAGGCGCTCGATTTTGCCCACGCCCGCAAGGTCATCCACCGCGACATCAAGCCCGAGAACATCCTGCTCGATGGTTCGCGGGCGATGCTCGCCGACTTCGGAATTGCGCGGGCTGTCACGATCGCCGGTGGGGAAACGCTCACGCAAACGGGGATGACGGTCGGCACGCCGACGTACATGAGCCCTGAGCAGGCGTTAGGTAGCAAGGATGTCACGGCGGAGAGCGACGTCTACAGCCTTGCTTGCGTCATGTATCAAATGCTCGCGGGCCAGCCGCCGTTCTCCGGTCCGACGGCCATGGCACTGCTCGCCAGGCACTCGCTGGACAACGTGCCGAGCCTGAAGATCGTGCGCAATACTGTCCCCGACGCCGTCGAGGACGCGATCGTTCGAGCGATGGCCAAGGTACCCGCCGACCGCTTCCACACCGCCGCGGAATTCGTCGCGGCACTGTCCGATGACGTCGGCGCCGCGGCTCGCCGGCAGAACAGCATGCGGGCGCAGGCGCAGGGGCGGGCACTGGCATCGGCGCCGCGCAAAAAACGCCGCGTCATGATCGCGGCCGCTCTCGTCCCGATACTCGCTGGCGGCTCATGGGCGGGAATCAATTTCCTCGGCGCCACACCTACCGCCGAGGGCCTCACCGGCGACTTCGCGAAGAGCAACATCGCGGTGCTCTACTTCGAGGATCGCAGCCCTAACGCGGAGTTGAATTTCGTCGCCGACGGACTTACCGAGTCGCTGATAGGCGAGCTGAGCGCCGTCGAGCAGTTCAAGGTCATTTCGCGTAATGGCGTCAGACCGTATCGGGGAGCGAACCTCCCTCCAGACAGCCTGGCGAAGGCGCTCAAGGTGGGCACGCTGGTTACCGGAACGGTCGTCCAGCTCGGCGACTCGCTTCGCGTCGAAATGGAGCTCGTCGACGCTCTGACGGGGAAGGAAATAGGCCGAACGCGGATCACGAAGCCGCGCGACCAGATCGTCGCGCTTCAGGATTCGCTGGCTCGCGATCTGGGAGATTTCCTCAGGCGCCGCGTAGGTGGCGAGGTAAAGCGACTGTCCAGCCAGGTCCGAACGCGTAACAACCGGGCGTGGGAAGCGAGGCTGCGCGCCACTCAGACGATCGCGGACGCGGATGCGCTTCTAGCGGGAGGCAACACCCAAGCGGCCTCCCGCATGCTTGCCGTCGCGGATTCGCAGCTCGCCGCAATCGAGGCGCTCGATCCGGCGTGGTTCGAGCCGGTCGTCCAGCGCGGGTGGCTCGCCTATCGCCAGTCGCGCCTCCTCGGTCCGGCCGACCCGGCTCAGTTCCCGAAGTGGATCGACGTCGGGTTGTCGCACGCGACTCGTGCGCTCGAGAAGGGTCCGAACGACGCTAGTGCGCTCGAGCTTCGCGGCACACTGCGCTACCTGAGCTGGTTGCTCAACCTGGCTCCCGATCCCGGAGCCTCCAAGGCGCTGATTGACGGTGCCGAAGCCGATCTCCGCGCATCGACGATCGCCAACAAGTTGCAGGCTTCCGCGTGGAACTCGCTCAGCCATCTTCTGTTTGCCAAGTCCCAGACCGCCGAGGCCAAGCTTGCCGCCGACGCTGCCTATCGCGCGGATCCCTACCTGACCGATGCCGATAAGACCGTCTGGCGGCTGTTCGGAGCCTCGCTCGATCTGAACATCCCGACCGAGGCCCGCAAGTGGTGCGATGAAGGGGCGCGGAGGTTTCCGGAGAATTTCAGATTCGTCCAGTGCCGGCTTGCGCTGTTCGGTCTCAAGACCGCGACACCCCCGGTGGTCGCGGACGTCTGGAGCGTCTTCGATGAGTTCGTGAGTCAGAGCCCGCCGAACATCCGGCCGTTTCACGAGCTAAAGGGACGCATGCTCGTCGGGATCGCTCTCGTCAGGGCTGGATTGCCTGACAGCGCTCGCGCTGTAGCCCGGAGCGGCCGGGGTTCGCCGCAGCTGGACCCCGCAGGTGAACTACTCTTTTACGAGGCGATCGTCCGAGCCCAGGTCGGCGATGCTGACGAAGCGATCCGGCTGCTCCGGCGGTACCTCGCGGCCAATCCGCAGCAGGCCGCCTTTCTGGGACATGATGAAACATGGTGGTTCGACGATCTCCGCGATGATCCCCGTTACAAGGCTCTGATTGGCGGCTCCTAACGTACCCGAGCGGACCCAAAGCCGTACTCTCACCACAAAAACTTCACTGTACCGACTCCTGGAATGCCTCCCGGAGCGAGGATTCTCTAGCTTGGAGCCTGGCGTATATGCAACGATCGGCCGCGGTACTGGGTGGGGTAGTCGTGCTTGCAGTGCTAGCTGGATGTGACGCGGACCGAACGGGGCCGAATGACGGGCCAAACCTGGCATTAACGGCCAGTTCTACGCTTACCTGCAACATCGCGCTCACGCGGGATTACGCACATCTGTATGTCGCCTCCAACCAGGATCCTATCTACCAGATCATTAACAACCTCCAGGCGGCCCGCAGCACCGGCAACATGGCGCTCGCCACCGACCTCGTGCTGGATGGCTGGTCCAGGATAGCCGCCATCCGCCTGACGAGCGCGCAGAAGAACGGCTCGAGCGGGGTCGAGGGTAACGCACTAGCGCGGGGATTGGCCGGTTGTGGCGATCCGACGTTCGTCGCGGCGGTCGGGGACGATGTCGATTTCACCGCGGCATTGAATTCCGGAGGGCTGTTCGAGGTGCGCGGTGATGATTCGAAGGATCCGGCCACGACGCCGGCGTATCCGCGAGGAGCGGTGGAGATCTGGGCCGCACACCCGCAGGTGGGGAACACATGGGAGTCCAGTGCCACCGCGCGACACGCTATCTATGGCTATCCGGTCCAGCTGGCTTCCAACGATCCTCTGGTGACCTCGCAGGGGTTCGAGTTCGAGACCGCTCCATCGAACGTGGTTTATACCGTGCCGATCGTGCGCGGCGTCTGTAATGTCTCAGGCGCCACCGTGCGCATTCAACGCAATCAGTCGCTGCTCCCCTTGATCGATCTGGACTGTGCGGCGGTTGCGACTGCCAGTCGCTCGTCAGGCAACGACGGCGTCTTGTTGGCCGTGGCGCGCCAAATCGCCGACGTATTCATGCCCCGGGACCTGAATGCAACTGCGTTGAT
>JBPCLX010000274.1:0-7926 GCA_051002815.1 Gemmatimonadaceae bacterium | reverse complement strand
CGCGCCCCACTGTGTCGAGCTGGACCGCTATCAGCCCGTCGCGGACGAGCCATGGCCGCCCGCCCACCGCCTCCCGCGGGTGAAACGGGTCGAGTGCGATGACGGTACTGACCGCCGTGCCGGGAGCGAGCGCGGACAGAGCGCTTCGGTTCGCCAGTGGAGCCTGGCGGCCGGCCTTGAGAACCACCCCGCCGCTGGGGATGGCGACGCCCGCGCTCGCCGTGTCCACCGCGATGACTCGATAGGCGGGGGCGCCATCGAGCACGACCTCGATGACGCCGGATGCCGTATCCGTACGTGCGCCCCACTGCCTGTCGAAGAGCGCCAGGCCCGCGACGGCGTCTCGATTCCATGCGGTCAGTTCGAGACGGCGGCCGGTGACCGCGGCATGGCCGCGTACCTCGAACCTTTCAATGTGCACTGCGCCTGTCGAGTCGACAGCGAGTACCGGCTGCGCCACAGGGCCGGTAATGAGGCGGCCGCCGGTGACGAGCATACCGACCGGTACGCCAGGCGGCGTAAACAGAAAGAAGTCCGCGTTCACCGCGCCGGCGATCTCGTCGCCGGCGGCCGCATTTTGCGCGAGCGCGGATGTAGCCTCCCGCCCGATCGCCCCGCCTTGCGACTTGAGCGCGGCGAGCGACCAGCACTGGTCGCGGCTCGCTTCGAGCACGTGAATCGCCCACGGGCCCTCGGACGAATAGATGAAACGATGCAGAACGCCGTCACGCACTTGCACGGAGCGGAGAGTGTCCGCGGCAAACGGAAGCGTGGAAGGGGCGGGCGGGACGGATGCCGGCGCCCGGCAACCGACGAACAGAATCGCGCCGGTGACCGCCGCGGCCAACCGAATTGCGCGCGACGCCGTGCCGCGGCATTCCCGCATGCCCGCCGCGGTGGGTCGGGTGCCTCCGCCACGAAGATGGCGCATCGATGCCGGCTGTGCTGACACCTAACGTTGCCCGGCGAAGTACAGGGCGCCGCCACCGGATGTTCCGACGACCAGATCGGGTATGCCGTCGCCGTTCAGATCGCCCACCGAAGGAACGGCCATTCCCGGCACGCGCAGGTCGAAGGTGCTATCGCGCACGAATCGCGGCGCCGCGGGTGTCCCCTCGTTCCGGTAGAGCACAATCTCTCCCACCTCGGTGCCGATCAACATGTCCAGATCGCCGTCGGCATCGAGATCGGTCAGAAATGGCGCGCTCCTGCGCCCCGGACGGATCCTGTCGAGCGAGTCGGTGACCCAGGTGAACCGCGGGGCCGCGCGATCGCCGTCGTTGCGATAGTAGTTCAGGTAGCCTGACGACTCCCCGATGATCAGGTCGAGGTCGCCGTCGCCGTCCAGATCGCCGAGTGCAGGAATGGTGTTGCTGCCGCGGGTGATCGTCACCAGTGCCGAATCGGCAAGTACATGTCCGCTTGCAGTGGACTGGTACCAGGAAAGCGCCGCACCCCACTGGCCGAGCACCATGTCGGGTCGCCCGTCGCCATCCAGATCGCCGAATGCCGGGGCGGCGTGATATTGCCCGGTGATCGGGAGCGCGCCCCGCATGACCAGCGACGGTGCGGTTGGCGTGCCGATATTCTCGAACCAGTAGATCTGCGAAGTGGTCTGCGCCTCCGGATCGATCTTGTTGGCGAGCAGCAGATCGAGATCGCCGTCGCTATCGAGGTCGATGAGCGCCGGAATGCTTTCGCTTCCCACATCGACGATCGGCAGCAGGTGCCTGGTTCGGACCGTCCAGGAGCCTGACGCGGACCTCTCCATGTAGTACAGGTTGTCAGCAGCCGTTCTCGTCGGATTATAGGCGCCACCGAGTACTCCGATGATCAACTCCACCCCTTGGCCGGCAGCCGCAACCTCGCCGAATGACGGCGCGTTATAGCCCGAAGTGAGCACCGGGTTGTCGAGCGGGAACTGGCGAGGCACGCTCGCGAAGCGAGGCTCGGCGCACGACCCCGAGTTCTCGATGAGCAGCAATCCCTGCTCGAAAAAATCGCCCCAGAACAGATCGAGATCACCGTCACCGTCGTAATCGGCCAGAGCCATGGTATTGGCCCCGTGCATCGAGGCGCCGGATCGCTGCGGGGGCCCCGGACCGCCCATTTGCTCGCCTACGATCCGGATGCCAGCGAACTCCTGCGCTTCGAGCCTGAAGCGCGGCACGCCGCCGGCGCCGGAATCGGCGGCCTCGTAGCGCGTCAACGTACCATCCCGCCGGCCGAGGAGCAGATCGGATCGGCCGTTGCAGTCGAAGTCGCAGAGTTGCGCAATGTTCTGACGCTCGGCGAAGATCGGCGAGCCATCGACGTCGCGCAGAGTGTCGGCCGCCAATACATAACGCGGCGACGCCGGCCCACCGTCGTTGCGATAATATCGGATATAGCTGAACGGCGTCTCGGCCAGGAGATCCAGATCACCGTCGAGATCGACGTCGGCAAAGCGATACCACTCGCCGACATCCAGCTCCTGGTATCTGGTCGTGCGCAGAACGAAGCGCGGCAGACCGTCTGCTTCGCCGTCACGCTCGAACAGCATCACGTCGTTGGATTTCTCCTGTACGAAGAGGTCCAGATCGCCGTCGCCGTCCTCATCGAGCAGCTGCGGACGCGGCACGTTGAAGCCGCCGAGAAACGCGAGCTCCATCGCGCGGCCAGCCGAGTCGGCGACCGGGAAGGGGAAGACCTGCCTGACGAAGACGGGGATCGCTCCGTTTCCCGATCGTGCGGGATTGGTAGCGCTCCCCGTCTGGCGGACCCCCGGCGCTGCGCATGCGGCCGCCCACACGATCGCCGCGAGCACAGCGCCCCTCACCATGCGATCACGGTACTACCTGCGGAGGCCGGAACCGGACCATGAACAGCCCCTCACGCATGCTCGTCACGGCGACGACGCCGCTCTTGAAGTACGGGAAGTTGCTCCACGCGCCGGCGAAGCCCGCCTGGTCCTCCCCGAACGGCACCGTATCGAAGTAGCCCACCTCGACCGGATTCGTCGGATCGCTCACATCGATCACGCGCAGTCCCGCCACATAGTTGGACTGGTACATGTAGCGGTCCTTCACGTAAAGGTTGTGATCGGTAGCCGGCGTAGTTCCGAAGAACTCCCTGGCCACCACCGGGTCTTCGAGATCGGCGACGTCGAAGACGAGCGTGCGGGTCGTCGGAGCGTTGCCGGACAGCTCGTCGCCCTCATCGTTGAGGAAGAAGTAGCGGTGATCGGTGCTCAGCCATCCCTGATGAGCATACGCGACGTTAGGGTAGGACGCCGACGAGATTCTCCTCGGATTCGACTTGTCGGTGACGTCGGCTATACCTAGTGCCGTCTCCGAGGCGTTGAAGCAAAGCTGGCGTCCCTGATACCGCGTATCCGGGCCGTGATAGACGGTGCATTGCGCGTCGTGGGTGTAACCGGTGCGCGCATTGCCGGTGGCCGTGTCTGCCCAACAGCCGGCGAAGGTCGGTTGGGTCGGATTGCGAATGTCTATCATGTGCGGGCCGCCGCCGCACGTTTCGCCGCCCATGCTGTTGCCTATCGTGTACGCGAAACCGGAGGCTTCGTCGATCGCGATGTTGTGCGCGCTCGCGATCTTGTCGTAATGCGCGGTTTCGGTGAACGTCTTCGGGGCGCCCTGCACGCTCCGCAGCTGCGTCAGGTCGAACACCTGTACGCCATGAGGTCCCGCTCCGTCGGAAACGATGAACGCGTGATTCCTGTAAACCTTCATGTCGCGCCAGAGATTGGCGCGCGCCCCTTCATGCATCGGCAACTCGCCAAGGTAGACGGGGTTCGATGGGTCGGTCACCTCGACGAACGCCGTGCCGTCGAAGCGGCCGACCACGGCGAACTCGCGTCCGGTCGCCGTGTCGGTCCATCCCCAGATGTCGCTCACCATGATTCCACGCTTGCCGCCTAGCGCGCTCACCGGCATGAACGACACGAGGTCGACCTGCTGGCAGGAAAACTCGCCCGCCTTGCTCTCCGAGCCGCTACCACACTTGACCTCAGCCGCGCCTTTCACAACGGCGAGAGGCGCCGGCGTATGATCGATGAGCGTCGCCGTTTCGCTGTACGAGCCGTTAGCGCCCGCTCGCGTATAGAGAATCGCCTTTCCTTCGAAAAAGTCCGCGCCCGGGGCGCCCGCTATCGCTATGCCGTTCCTGAGCGCGACCGACGTGCCGAGTTGCGTTCCGAGACCCATCGTCTCGGCCGTCATCCTCTGTGTCTCATTCCACCTGCCTGACGCGTCGCGGCGCAGAAAAACGATCGCCCCGCCCCCCTGATTGGCGAAGGGCGCGCCGACGGCCAACTCCGCGCCATCGATCGCGAGCGAAGCGCCGAAGAACGTCGACGGTGCGGGCGTGCCCGCCATGACGGGGCCGCCAAAGGTCCAGTTGCCGTTTTCGCGCCGGAACTGGTAGAGCATACCGCTGCCGCGCTGGGCTGACGGATGCCCTAGCAGCACCTCATCTCCCGAAATGACCGCGACGCGGCCGATCGCGCGGGCCGTAGAATCAGTGGTGATTGCCAGCTTGGCTTCTTCCGTCCAGCCACCATTGGCGCCGCGCCGGAAGACGAACGCTTGCCCAGGTCGCGACTGCGGCTGCGTAAAGAGCCCTCCGCCCGGCCCCGGCGAGCCGATGACCATGGCATTTCCCGACAGCGAGAGCGCTGTTCCGAACGCGTCACCCGCGGCCGTTCCCGAGCCGGTGAGCCGTGCGGCTTCCGTCCATGCGCTGGCGTTGGCTCCGCGGCGATAAACGATCACCGAGCCTTGTCCTTCGCCAGTTCCCGGCGCACCGACGGCAATTGCGCCATCACCCACCACGACCGTCGTACCGAAGCGATCCCCCGCGGCTGCGCCTGTCGGGACGAGCTTCGCGCGCTCGGTCCACGCCCCCGCCGGATTGCGCTCGAAGACGTACACGGCGCCGGTGTGTTTGGCGGTGCCGGGAGCGCCTACTATCAGAAGATTCCCGTCCGCGGCTAGAGAGACTCCGAAAGCGTCGCTGGCGCCAATGTCGCGCGCGGTTACGGTGGCCGACTCCGCCCAACCTTGGGCACCGCGCCGGAATACGTGCACGCCGCCGCTCTGTCCGGCGGGCAAGGGAAAGCCGACGACGATGCCAGGCCGCCCGATGATCACGTCGGGGCCGGAAAGGGCGATCGCCGCGCCGAAGCCGACTACGTGGGGCGGTGACGCATCGTCTCCGCGGAATGACTGACCGTTGGCCGTCTGTGCCGATACAAGCGCGGCGACGATAACGGGAAGAAGGCCGATACGGGGCATGCGTGGATCTCCCGAGATGGTGGCGCCCCGAGGGTGGGTGGGGCGGGCTCGGGAAGATGCGCCGCGGCTCAGGTGGATGCCAGCTTCATGACGAGATGCTTACGCCCTCGGCCCGGCTAAAGCGGGCTATGCTGGACGTTGCGTCATAAATCCGCCGATCTGGTCGTAGAACGGCGCTGGCTCCCCGCCCGCTATGGGCGAGGAGCCAGGTTGTGCTCTTGGGCGATCCACTTCAGGCGGATGCGCTGGCGCACCGCCCACGGATCAAACGGCGTCGTCGAGATTCTCCTGAAGCTTGCCAAAGTTCTTCTGGATCTTGCCCTCGACTTCCTTGCCCTTCGCCTTGACCTGCTCGCTCTCGTCATCGAAGGCGTCGGCGGCTGTACCGCGAATTTTCCCTTCGGCTTCCTTCATGCTTCCTTCCACGCGGTTCTCGAGTCCGCGGTCGCGAAGATCCTTTTTCTTGTCGTAGTCCGCCATGGTTCGATCCTCCATCCGGTGGGATATCGTTTGCGCCAGGCGTGCCAACGCGCACGATCCGAGGCGTGACCATACCAAGGCAAGGGATGTGCCCCGCTGGGTGACGGACTCGTCCGTAAAAATCCTTCACGGAAGAGCATGCTGTAGACGCTCGAACGTTGCCGCCGCGCGCGCGGGCTGACAACGTACCAAAGCCTTGGGATGCGACACTTCATTCGTCCTTCCGGCGAAAGCTGGAATCCAGATGCGGAATTCAAGCGACGCTGGATCCCCGCTTACGAGGGGATGACGATCTTCGGCGAATGCTCTGATTCATATGCCAGATCTTGCGGAACGGCTTCGCGCCGAGCTTGGCGCCAACTACTCAGTCTCCCAGGAGCTGGGAGGCGGGGGCATGTCGCGAGTCTTTCTGGCGCGAGACGCGGGGCTCGACCGTGACGTCGTCGTAAAAGTGCTGCGAACCTCGCTGGCGGCTGCGGTCTCGGCCGAGCGATTCCGAAGGGAGATCATGGTCTCGGCAGGGCTGCAGCATCCCAACATCGTGCCGGTGTTGAGCGCGGGCGCGGTGGACAACGTTCCGTTTTTCGTGATGCCTTTTGTGCGCGGCGAGTCGCTGCGCGCGCGCATGGAACGCGGCCCGCTGTCGATCCGGGAAACGATATCCATCATGCGAGACGTGGCGCGCGGGCTGGCGATTGCGCACGAGCACCGGATAATCCACCGCGACATCAAGCCTGACAACATCTTGCTCAGCGGAGGCGCGGCGAGCGTGACCGATTTCGGCGTCGCCAAGGCGGTATCCGATTCTCGGCGCGGCGGTGAGCAGCCGCAGGGCAGCACGATGACAGGCGTTGGAATTTCGCTAGGCACGCCAGCGTACATGGCGCCCGAGCAGGCGGCCGCCGATCCGAATCTCGACCATCGGGCCGACCTCTATTCGTTAGGAATAGTCGCCTACGAAATGCTGGCCGGGGCGCCTCCCTTTCACGGCCGTTCGGCGCAGGCAGTGCTCTCGGCCCACCTGACCGAACGCCCGAAGCCGATTCGAGCTCGCCGGTACGACGTGCCCGGCCCGCTCGTCGCGCTCATCGAATCCTGCCTGGAGAAGGAGCCCGCGCAGCGCCCGAAGCGCGCGGCGGAAATCGTGCGCGCGCTCGAAACCATCGACGTCTCGAGCGGAGCCTTCAGCGCGGCAACGGACCGCATGCGTCGTGAGTGGCGCAAGTTCGTGCCGCACGCAGTGCTCGCTCTCCTGATGATCGCCGCGGTCGCCTGGGGGTTGGGAGGAGGCGAGCCCGAGGCGCCGGCCATCCCTGCTGCCGCGGTAGCCCCGCCACCCGCGGCCATGTCACTGGCCGTGCAGCCCATCCGCGCGATAGGAGGCGACGCGATCATGGCGTCAGTGGCGAGCGGGCTGACTGCCGAGCTGACTGCCCGGCTGAGCCAGGTGCCCGGATTTCGCGTCACCGCTGGCGCAAACGCGCTTGCGACGGCGGACACGTCCGCCCTGCCTAACCCGGTCGCCGCTACTCCGGCCGCGGAGCTGGTGGTGGATGGCACGGTGCGACGGGAGCGCGACCGCCTCCGCGCGAGTGTGCGCATTCTGAGCGTGCGCACCGATTCGACTGCCTGGGCAGGAGTCTACGAGGGTTCGTCGGACAGCATCTTCGCATTTCAGAGCCGAATCGCCGAGGCGGCATCGGCGGCTCTCCGTGGAGTGCGGCCATAGGCCGATCTGCACGCCGATGAACTGGGCAGGCTGACAGGCTGCCCTCGACGGCCATGCGTCATTCCGCGCCGGTCACAAAGCTCCTCCGGTGCGGGAAACGCCACCCACCTCGGCACGGGGGTCGGGCTCCGTGGGCGAGTAGTCCTCACCCGGGTTCACGAACCGGTCGCGCTCGACGCCGTACTGCCTGTCGTAGAGCTGCCGGTAACGGCCGCCGCGGAGGACCAGCTCGTCGTGCGTCCCCCGCTCGACGATCTCTCCGTCCTCGAGCACGAGGATCTGGTCAGCGCTCTCGATCGTCGATAGGCGGTGAGCGATCACGAAGGTCGTCCGGCCGTGCCGCAGGGAGCGCAGTCCGTCGCGAATCATCGCTTCGCTCTCGCTGTCGAGGCTCGAGGTAGCCTCATCGAGTATCAGAATGCG
>JBPCLX010000273.1:0-3039 GCA_051002815.1 Gemmatimonadaceae bacterium | reverse complement strand
GGCAGGGACAGTGGCGTGGGGCTTGGCCTCGCAATCAGCCGCGACCTTGCGCGCGCAATGCACGGCGACCTGACCGTGGAGAGCGAACTGGGACTGGGTTCACGATTCACTCTGACACTCCCTGGTGCTTCCCGGCTGTTGGCGAACAGCAGCGTTCGCTGATCGCGTAGCAGGCCTCCGTCATTGCCCGGGTTGCCGTTAGGAGCAAGTCCCTCCACCGTCGCGTGCCCTGCAATGCCGCACAAGTAAGGCCGGAAGGCCCACTCCAGCCAACATGTCGCAGCGCAGAGTATCGCGTAAAATTAGAAATCTTTATTGCGGCAAAGCAGGGAATTCGCGAAGTTTCCGGGATGACGCGCGATCCGCACCTGGAAGGCCGAAGTCTGACCTGACAAGGCCGACCGGAGTGCACCGGCTCGTGCCGCCAGTTGGACTGCCCAGCCCGCTGGCGTGCTCGCGCCGCCTTACTATGGCGGTTTCGGCGGACCCATCCAGGTAGAAGCCTACTTGCAACTCCCGCTCGCACTGCAGCCTGTTCGGCGCCGGCTTCCGCTGCTCATATCGGTGCTGCTAGGCGTCGCCGTGATGGTGTTTTTCTGGGGTGCCTATCGACAGATGGAGGAAACGCTGCTCGCCGCGGGGGCCGAGCGTGCGGAGATCGCCACCCGCCGCTTTTCCAGCGTCATGCAGGAGTCGGTGGAACGACTCCGAACGGAATCGCTCCGATTCGCCGGAGATACGGCGATCCGCGACCTGTTGCGCGACCCCACCGAGGCCAGGCGGGCGGCAGTGCAAGGCCGCCTGGCGAGCGCGGTCGCCACGGCGCCGCAGCTGCTCGCCATGGAGATAATGAATCCGACCGGGGCGATGGTACTTTCGGTGGGAGAGTTGCCGGGTGACTCCCTGCAAACGGATTTCCCGCCGCGACCCGATGCGGCGACGGGATACGTCAGCTTCGGTCCCGTTCAGATGTCCGAGGGGGCGCCTTACTACCGCGTGGTCACCGGGGTGCCGGGTGTCTCAGCGCCGGCCGGATACGTCGTACAGCACCGCACCATCTCCGGTGCGCAAGGCATCGAGCTGATCGAAGGGCTGATCGGCTCGGACGCGGCCATCCTTCTCGGGAACGCCGACGGAGCGCGCTGGACGGATCTGGAGGCGCCGGTCACCGGGCCGCGCCGCGTTCCTTCGGGAGGTGGCGCGGTCTCATACGTCGACGCGTCAGGTGAGACACGGATAGGCGGCTCGACGCCGATCGGCGGCACTCCGTGGATGGCCGTGGTGACACTGCCCCAAGCGGCGCTGTTGGCGCCCGCCAGATCTCGTGCGGGCCAGATGACGGCGCTGGCGATAGTCGTCATTGCCGTCGGGACGTTAGGCGCCTGGCTGGTGAGCCGGCAGATCACCGCCCCATTGGCGGAGATGACCGCCGCGGCGCAAGCGATGGCCGGCGGGGACTACTCCCGCAGGGTACCTGCCTCCCGTGCCGATGAGCTGGGGCAGCTCGCCGAGGCGTTCAACACGATGGCCGACCGGGTATCCGACGCGACGCACGGTCTGGAAGCCAGGGTGGACGATCGGACACGAGAGCTTCGCGAAGCGCAGAGCGCGCTCATCCGCCGCGAGCGGCTGGCCATGCTCGGTCAGCTCGCCGGCGGTGTAGGGCACGAGTTGCGCAACCCGCTCGGTGTGATGACCAACGCGGTGTACTACCTGGACGCGGTGCTCGACGGCGCTCAGCCCACCGTACGAGAATACCTGGGAATACTGCGCACGCAGATCGAACTCTCGGAGAAGATCATTGGCGATCTGCTGGAATACGCCCGCATCAGGGCGCCGCACCAGGAGCCAGTGAGCCTCTCACGACTCACCGCCGAACAGCTCGAGCGTCTGGGGCCGCTGAACGGCACATCCGTGCGCCTGGAATTTGGTGACGATCTTCCGCCGGCGTGCATCGACAGGGTGCAGATCGGCCAGGTGGTTCTGAATCTACTGACCAACGCGGTCCAGGCGATGCCTGACGGCGGTGGCAGCCTGACGATTCGCGGCATCCCGCAGTCGCCGGACTGTGTGCGGGTGGATGTGACGGACACCGGCAGCGGCATTTCCGACGCGCACATCGATCAGATATTCGAGCCGCTGTTCACCACGAAGGCGCGCGGCATTGGTCTCGGCCTTGCCGTGTCCCGCAGCCTGGTGGTCGCCAACGGCGGAAAGATATCGGTCAGCTCCCGGGTTGGTGAAGGCACCACCTTCTCGCTGGTGCTGCCGGCGCTCGAGGAGCCGGCCTGATGCGCCGGGTGCTGGTAGTCGACGATGATGCGCAGATGGTGCGGACGATCTGCGACATTCGCAAGTCTCCGGAAGCCATTCCCGCCCGATCGGCTCCTCCGCCTGCTCGATGAACTCGTCGCTTACTGAAGCCCTGCCAATTCTGGTGGTCGAAGACGATCACCAGTTGCTCAGGACGATCGCCGACATCCTGCGCCTCAGCGGATACGACCCTATCTCCAGCTCGACAGGCACGGATGCGCTCCAGGTTGCCAGCCAAAGCGCCCCGGTCGCGGTTGCGCTGGTGGATCTTCGCCTGCCGGACATGGACGGCATAGACCTCATTACGCGACTTCACGAAGTCTCGGAGATCACGCAGGTAGTGATTCTCACCGGTAATGCGTCAGTGGATAGTGCGGTCCGGGCGATGCGCGAGCGGAGCTACGATTATCTCGTCAAGCCGGTAGACCCGGAACAATTGCTCGACAGCATTGGGCGAGCGGGAGAGCGCTGGCAGCGGAAGCGGGCGGAGATCGCGATGAAGGACAGCGAAGAGCGGCTTCGCCGGATATTCGATCACAGCCACGATGCGCTGATCATCACCGACGATGATGACCGGCTCGTCGACGCGAATCGAGCCGCCTCGGAGTTCATCGGACTCGATCATGCGGCGTTGCGCACCTGGACACTGGATGGCTTGCTCCTGCCGGCGGCGCGCGGTTCGACCATCGATGGATCTTCGAAGATCCGAAGTGGCGAGTGGACGCT
>JBPCLX010000272.1:0-7600 GCA_051002815.1 Gemmatimonadaceae bacterium | reverse complement strand
CCACCGTCTACCCCGCACCGCTTCATCAGCGCAGGCTCGGAGCCGATCAGGTACTTCTTCGCCTTAACCCCGGCATCTTCCGCGGCCGGGCTGCGTAGGGCTGCCATCCTCGGGTGCCCCGGTGGCCCCCCATCCGTTCCAAGCACAGCAACTCAGCGGAATACGCCGCTACTTACCCCGCCGGTAGATGTAACAGGGCGTGTGACGGCGTTGAGCCCAGGCGAGGGAGAGCGCATTTCGTATTGCGTCTTTCCGCTGACGATCACCGCGAAGATCGATTCCGATGTAGCCCCTACGGCGCGGTTGACCGCGGCCTACGGTGCCCTGCGCAAGGGAACGGAATCAGCCACTCATGCCGGTGACGATGAGGTCGTGTTTGTGGTCCATGGTCGCGGGCAAGCCTTCGTCGGGTCCGACACCGTAGCGGTCGAGGCCGGATCCGTCGTTTTCACTCCGCGCGGGCGCCGTCACGGTTTCATAAACGACGGGAACGACGTGCTGGAGTATTTCATTGTCTTCAGTGAGCCGGGGCCGCGCGCCGCCTTCCGCCGATTCGCAGCGCGTCCTGGCCCCTATTGCCCTCCCAGCCCCGGCTGATCAAGCGGACGTCAAGGAGCACTACACGGGCCGATGGCGGCGCGGCCACGGCGTGGGACGGACGGATTGATGACGCCGCCTTCTTCGTAGTGGTTGCTCCAGTGGCGCCGCTGCTCGCGATCGCGACGTTCGCTGCTGGCGTGCCGATCCCGCTACTCGTGTATGGATGCGGATTTCATCCGGTCTCTACGCCATTTTTCCTTGTTGCCACGATCGTCTACTTCGTTCCGGAGCAGCTAGCGGTTAAGGGCGGCCGCTGAACAGCCGGGGAGATAGGTGACAGAATGTCCGGGGACATAGCTAACACTTCTTCTTGAGGGAAGGTGCCCCGGTGATGATGTGGGTGCGTTCGTCGAATCCGCCGAGCAAGGTGTCGTAGTAGATGATGCTCAAATCAGCGGAGGTGCGAGACCGTGTTCGCCACGGCCGGCGTGGTCTGCTCGATAAACAGGATGCCGTCGAACGACTGCAGCGGCGCGATGGCGATCGCCAGGTAGCCGCTCGGGTTCCATACGATGTAGCCATTACCGACGGAGCGCATGTCCCGTGGCTGCGCGAGCCACTCGGCGGCCGGTCCTGCACGCGGCGCCGCGCGCAGGTCGAGGAAGCCGTTACCGCCGCCGGCGCGGCGCAGCAGCCAGCCCATCGACTGCTGGTAAGCCGGATCGACGAATGTGTCCTTCATCGCAGGCGGGCGGCTCGCCGTCAGCTCGAGTGCGCGGAAACCGCCCCGATCGAAGCCGAGCCCCACGGCGTAATAGGCGCCGCCCAGTCGTTCGCGCAGGAAGAAGCCCATGGTATAGGGGTCCGCGCGCACGTGCCCGTTGTGCGCCCATGCGATGACGCGCGCGCCCGCCGACTCGTCCAGCAAGCGGAGTACGTTCTCTGCCATGTACCGGCTGCGCGTCGCGACGCCGCTGTCGATGCGATCCGTCGCGTACGTTGCCCGAGCGTGCGTATGCGTGAACTGCGCGAAGCAGCGCGCCGCGGCCAGCGCACCACCGTACGCGGCTGCCGACGTCGCACGGACGAAGATGCCTTCGTTCAGCACGAGATAGCCGAGCAGCTCGTTGACGGCAGCCGCCACGGAGTCTCTGCGTGCGTCGCCCAGCGTGTAGTAGGCTACCGCCGGCGGGCCCTCGGCGCGGGGCTGGCGGACCAGCTGTCGTAGCAGCGAGTCCGTGCGCGCCACGCGCTCCGGCGCAACGCGTTCGAGATAGCGCAGCAGTTCGAGGCGGCCACGCTCGGCCACCTGGAAGTCGAAGCCGACCAGGCGGACCCTGCGCTCCTCCGGCAGGCGCGCGTTCCAGTCGCGCAACCAGGCGACAAGGTCCACCACCTCCTCGCTGTTGAACTGCCACATCCCCTGCGAGGCAACGACCTCACGCAGCTCGCCGGGGCCGCCGCGGATGTACTCGTCGAGCACTTCCGCCGCGCCCGCGTCCATCTCGAACGCGACAACGGTGAAGCCGAGTTCGCTGACGAGGAACTCGATCAGCCTGTGCTTCGCCTGGAAGAACTCGCGCGTGCCGTGCGTCGCTTCGCCGAGGCCCACGATGCGGACGTCCCGCAGCACATCGTGCAGGTGCCGCAGATCGTCGAAGCCGGCGCCCGCCTGCACCGCTGCGAGCGGCCGCAGCGCGGCTGCCGCCCAGGCCACGGCCGCACGCAGTCGCCGCGCTTCCGCCTGTGCGGAATCCCGCGACAGCGTATCCAGTCGCAGCTCGAAGCTGCCGGGCGGGAACTCGGCCGCGAACTCCGGGAACTCCGTCGCGAGCGAGCGCACCTTCACGCGCAGCGGGCGGTCCTCCGCGAAGAACGGCAGCGCACGCTGCCGCTCCGTGTGGAAGATCCACGCCTCGTGGAGGACAGCATCGCGATCGTCCACCACGCGTAGATTGAAGTTGGTCGTCGTGCCGATCACGGTGAGCACGCCGTGCTCACCTGCGGCCAGCGGGATGTCGAACACGCGCGTGCCGCCGCCGGGCAGACTATCACGCACGGCGACGCCCGGTGACAGCGGGGGCGGGGTTCCGTCCTGAGCGACGGCAGCGTCAGCGGAGATGAAGAGCGCGCACGCCAGGCTGCACACTGCACGCGGAACATGCCTCATCCTGCGACTCCTGAGGGGGCGGCGGTCACGTCATTCGGGATAGCATTTCGATCGGGGTCGTGGGAGTATGTAGCGAGACCCCACGTGGCGCGAGGGGTGGTGGCGCGGGCGGCGGACGGGACATCCGGTCCACGACGGGCCTCGCGGGCGGTCGAGTCGGCGCGGTGCCGGTCGTGACGGCGCGTGTGGAGACCGATTCAGGGCCGAGGTCGGCCCCTCGGGCACGCCCGCGTGCCCCCGACTCGTGGGGCCGAGGGGGCGTGGGTCCGTCAGGGGGCGTGCGGAGCGGCGGTGGCGGGTGACGCCGGCGCGCCCCGTGTCGCGGGCGCCCGGGTTGATGGCGGCGCTGGGCGAGTTCGCGTCGCTCGTGGCACGGGCACGCGATGCCGCGAAGCGTGCTGGCATTGGGCGGGCCGACGTTGCCAAGGCAGTCTCCAAGGTGCGTCGGTCGCGGTGAGGGTTGTACTCGACACCAATGTCGTCGTTTCTGGCGTGTTCTTCGGAGGCGTTCCGGACGGATTCTGTCGGCATGGACCGCTGGGCGGATCACGATGATCCTGTCGCCCGCGATTCTTGAGGAATACCGCCGGGTCGGATACGAACTCGGGAGGATGAGCTACAACACGGCGCGGCCACATCGCGCGCTGGCTTCCCTAACCCCGGACGAATTTGCGAAGAGACTCGCAGTCAGGAACTCACAACCCCAACGACTGTCAGCTTGAGAATGGACCGATAAAGGGGCTACCGTCAGGCTACCGTCAAAGACACGATGGCAGTAGTGTCAATAAAAGCCTGCCAGGAATACGCAATCGAGCTAGTGGGACCACTACCGGCCCGATTGCGACACTTCACCTGAATCGAACGATGTGGCATTCCACTATTGGACGCATCTGCGTTGCTGTGCTGACTGCGATCCTCCTCGGTCCATCCACCGTCGCAGTATTTGCCCAGAGCGATGGTGCGGCGGATCTCACAGCCGTGCGAAATCGGGCGGTCGAAACGAGGACCGATGCCATTCGTATCTGGAGGGACGGCAAGCCCCTGCTGATATACGACTCGCCTGAGAGGCCCGAGCAATTCACTCCTCAATCGATCGTAAAGCCGATTGTCGCGCTCGCCGTCCTCAAGCTGCTCGGGGACGGCAAGCTGGACTCACTCGATCAACCCATCTATACCCTGTATCCCGAGTGGAGGGAGGGTCGCAAGAAGGCCATCACCATCCGCCACGTCCTCACTCACACCACAGGGCTGCAGAATGAGGCGAACGTCCAGGCAGAGCTTGCCCATCTGCCCGACAGGGTTCAGGCAGCGCTCGCTGCAGAAGTACAGGAGGATCCCGGCACACGCTGGCGCTACAACAACAAGGCTTACTGGCTGATCGGTGGCATCATCGAGCGCGCATCGGGAGAGCGAGCGGAAGATTATATCCGGCGTAATCTGTTTGAGCCGCTCGGCATCACGGACGCAAGATGGACCTACGATCCGTCCGGCCGGAATCTCGCCGTCACTGGCGGACTGTACCTCCGCCCGGATGAGATCGCCCGGCTGGGCCAGCTAGTGCTGGATGAAGGCTCCTTCAATGGCCGACAAGTCATCCGCGCAGATCTCGTTCGCGAAGCCATCTCTCCGCTCGTGACCATCGGAGCTGGCAGCAATTCAATGGGACTCGGCTGGATGCTGGGACGTCGTACGTTGCAGGTGACCTTCGGGGATTCTGCGTTGAGTATGCTGCGAGCAGCGCAGCTTCCGACGGCATTCATCCGCCGGGTCGAGCGCCTGCACGGCACATACTCCGACTGGGCAAGTTTCGACGATTCCGTGGAGGTAGTGTTCGGCGACCGCAACGCTTTCAATGACGCTGTCGAGTCCGCTCCTGCGGTGTGGAATGCTTTCGTCATCCAGCGAGAGGACAAGCCGTCGTTCGTTTTTCACACAGGCGACGGCGGCCAGTATTTGTACATAATGCCTGCATCTCGCCTGGTTGCAGTTCGTTTGATTCGTGACCTGTTCTCGTCGGAAGTTCTCAATTCGCCGGAGTTCTCCGGGAAAGACACGAGCGATCCGGAAATCCTGCGCGAACTTGGGAGGCGGTACATGGCGCTCAGCCGGGCTACGGGATTCGGGGATTTTGGGCCACGGGTGCTGCGACTGCAGTGACATCGAGCGGCGTCGAGAGCCGTAATCGAAGCCCCGGTCGGCCCGGTGCATACCGGTCGCAGTTACTGTTTCGAAACGACCACGGCATGATGCCCAAGAGCTTCCGCACACCCTCACTGGCCACGGAGAGCCTCGGCCTGGTCGCGTGGATCCAAATCCTCGCGTTCGATCAGGTGGTGGGCCTGCTCGATGCCTTCAAGTTCGAGACGGGCGGATGAATGCTGACGGTCGCCTTCGGCGCCCGCAGATTATCGGCGAGGCCCTAGGCGGCTCCCGGACCAATCGATGATCGAGTATCTCGCCCTCGCAGTTGTGGTGATCGTCGCGCTCTATTTCGTTGCGCTCGGAACGTCTGCCCTACTCGCTCCGGCCTTCGCCAAACGATTCTTCCTCGGCTTCGCAAGCTCTCCGTTGGCGCATTACACCGAGTTGCTCACTCGCTTCATCGTCGGCGTGGCATTCCTTGCTCAATCACCCCGGATGCTCTTTTCAGCCGGATTCAACATCTTTGGTTGGATCCTCATCGTGACAACGGCCGGTCTTCTTCTTGTTCCGTGGCAATGGCATCATCGCTTTGCCCAACAGGCGGTTCCGCAGGCAATGCGGCATATCATATTGATCGGCTTGTGCTCGTTGGTACTTGGCGGCTTTGTCCTCGTAGCGGTCGTTCGTGGTGCCTCCGCCTAACAATTCATTCAACCCGATGCCGATTCGCGGCACGGGTTAATTCAGGCTTTATGCGTCCCGTGCGAATTCCGTGCGTTTTTGACTTTATCACCTGAAGATGGCCATGGGCACTGTCCGGCGAGACCTGTCAAACACCTTCCAACGGTTTTTTGACTCCCAAAAATCCAGCGGGATTCTGCTGATCGCCTGCACTGTGATCTCGCTTCTGATTACAAACTCGTCAAGCGGCGCAGATTATTTGAGCTGGTGGCAAACCCGGGCCGGGGGCCTGAGCCTTGAGCACTGGATCAACGATGCGCTGATGGCGATTTTCTTTCTGCTCATTGGCCTCGAACTCGAACGCGAGCTTTACAGCGGCGAACTGGCAAACTTCCGCAACGCCCTACTGCCGATGTTCGCGGCTGTTGGGGGACTTGCCGCCCCGGCGCTGATTCATTACTCGCTCAATGCGGGCACGCCAACGCAGCCCGGCATCGGCATTCCGATGGCGACCGACATCGCGTTCGCACTGGCTGTGCTGGCCATCCTCGGAAATCGCATCCCCGCTTCGCTAAAGGTATTTGTGGTGGCCTTCGCGGTCATGGACGATCTGGCCGCGATCATCATCATCGCCGTGCTCTACACAGCCGACGTTTCGGTTGGATATCTTGCGGCAGCCCTGGCAGTCTGGATGCTGCTCTTCGCCTTGAACCGCTTGTTGCGGGTGATGTCGCTGGTGCCTTATCTGCTGGGCGGCGCGTTGATGTGGTTCCTGATGCTCAAGTCCGGGGTGCACGCGACGGTGGCCGGCGTGATGCTGGCCTTTGCCATCCCCTTTTCCACAACAGACGACAACACAGCGTCGCCATCCCACCGGCTCGAACATTTTTTGCACAAACCGGTAGCATTCATTGTCTTGCCGCTCTTCGCGCTGGCCAATACTGCGATCCTGATCGGCACGGATTGGATGCAGAACCTGGCGAGCATGAACAGCCTTGGCATCGCCGGGGGCCTGATCGTGGGAAAACCTTTGGGGGTAACGCTTCTTTGTTTCACCGCCGTTGCTAGCGGCCTGTGCCGCCTGCCCCCCGATCTGAATTGGCGGCACATCTTCGGCGCAGGAATACTGGGCGGCATCGGATTTACGATGTCCATCTTCATTACGAATCTGGCATTTGTTGGAAATGAAGCGGTCATTAACGCTTCAAAAATGGCCATTGTTCTGGCGTCACTGATAGCAGGAGCTATTGGGTTTCTGTGGCTCATTGCCTCCGGTAAGCCCGAAGCGAGCGGCAGCCAGAGTTGAAGCAATCGCGGCAGACAGCACACGCTTGTTCCGCGCGACGACGCGTCTCGACGCGATCGGGGTGCGCCAGCGAGGCGTGTCGCTGACGTGAGCGCGCTTCAGGTATACGGCCTATGTGTGATTCTGGTCGCCGTCGATTTCGTCGTCCGGACCTGGCGCATACAACTCTTCCTTCGTGGGCTGGGGCGGGGCGTGCCCTTCCAGGAAGTTTTGCTTCAGTCGTTCGTGGCCGAGGCGGGCTCGGTCCTGACGCCGATGCGCATCGGCGGCGACCCGGCGCGAATCTGGGCCATGCGCCAGGGCGGCCTCTCCATCACCGCCGGTGTCGTGTGCATCGGAATCGAGACGATCACGATGACCGTGATCATCGTTGCGGTCACGGCAGGTCTGATGCTCACCGTCGGGCGGGAGTGGTGGGCGACAGTTGGCCCACGGCTCACCGATTCCCTGAGTGACGCCGGCCCCTGGCTGCTGGCGATCGTGGTCGCCTCGGCGCTCAGCTGGATCATCGCACAGCGCGTGGCGCCGGAAACCCGAACGATGCTTCGCCGCGAGTTGCGCTCGGTGCGCCGCTACGCTCGCGTGGTCCCGTGGTGGGCATATGGGGCCGCCGTTCCGTTGACCCTTGTGAACATCGCTGCCCGGGTCGCAATCCTACCGCTGCTCGCGTCCACGCTCCCGACGCCGCCGCCGCTCGGCGCGACGCTGGTGGGCTCGTATGCGCTGCTCTACGGTCAGCTACTCACTCCCACTCCGGCTGG
>JBPCLX010000271.1:0-4528 GCA_051002815.1 Gemmatimonadaceae bacterium | reverse complement strand
CCACCGCATATGCCTCGTGAGGCGATGGCGCCGGCGACGTGAGCGCGTCCCGCAGCTCCTCAACCTGGTTGCACGCTGTGAGCGCCATTGCTCCCGCCAGAAACAAACCGCGGAAATGCGGAGATGGTACGGTCCCAGTCATCCCCCAATTTAGCCGTGGAGACGACGACAGCACCGAAGGACCGGTCGAGCTCACCGTCTTCTTACACTGAGTCCGATCGGGAGGACGGCGTCGTGCGGTCGCGGGCTACCCGATCGAGGATGGCCGCAGCGGTCTTCACCAATCGGCGTTCTGACGCAGGGAGAGCCCTGAGCGATTCCGCGATTACCGCCACTCTCCGTGCCCGTCCCTGGCGGAGGAGCCGAGCACCCGCCGCAGTCGCCTCGACTCGCTGAATTCGCCGGTCGGTTGGGTCGACCGCACGTTGCACCAATCCGTCGGTCTCGAGAGCGCGCACCAGACGGGAAATGGTCGGCGGGCGAACCTGCTCGGCTTTGGCGAGCTCGCCGAGGGTGATCGGGCCGCGAAAGACGATCACGGAGAGTGCCGAAAGGCGCGGCGCGGTCAGTCCGCTCGCGTCGTCCTCAGTGCGCACCCGGCGCAACAGATGGATCGCGGCCGAGTGCAAGCGGTCAGCGAGAACCACGGCGGCATCGTCGGAGTTTTCGGGGGAAGAAGGGGGTTGACGGCGGCGGACCATGGCCTAATAGTTAGCTTGGCTAACTAAACTGTCAATCCCTGTCAGGAGGCCCGGCCCATGGTTGCCTCGTCCAAAATCGCCCTCGATACGCTCGGGCAGATAGGTGTCACCGTCTCAGATGTCGAGCGCTCAGCCGGATTCTATCGCGATACGCTAGGCGTGCCCTTCCTCTTCGCCTATCCCGGGCTTGCCTTCTTCCGGCTCGGCGACGTACGCCTGATGCTCACCCTGCCTGAATCCGGCGAGCCGCGCCAAATGGCCTCACCGCTCTATTTCCGGGTGGGCGACATCGCTCAGGTACACGCGGCGCTTTCCGAGCGGGGCGTCGACTTCGTCGATGCTCCCCACGTAATTCACCGCGACGACCGGATGGAGCTGTGGATGAGCTTCTTCCGCGACCCGGACGGAAACCTTCTGGCACTGATGGAAGAGAAGGCAGCTGCGGGGTGAGCGATGCGCGAGGTGCGACGCGGGGTTTCACCACGCATCGAGCTCGTGGCACACCTCTACTGCGCCTGGTCGGCCCGCGTGCTTGTCGGAGCATAACGCCGTTCCCGCATCGCGCGTCGCGCGTCGCTCATCCCGCTTCAGCCGCCGATCTTTGCCTCGCGCGGCAGATCGAGCGTGAACGAGAATCGCGATCCCTGGTCAGGCGCGCTCTCCACTTGCAGCTCGCCGCCCATCAACACGATGAGCTTGCGACAGATGGAGAGGCCGAGCCCGGAGCTGGAGAATGCGTAGTCGGCTCGGGTGTAGCGCCGCTGGAACGGGTCGAACAGGGATGCGAGTACGTCGGGGGCCAAGCCACGGCCGGTGTCCGATACCCAGAACCGCACACCGGTCCGGGAAACGGCTTCCGCACCTAACGATACATGTCCCTCGTCGGTGTACTTGAGCGCGTTCGTCGTAAGGTTGAGCAGAGCGCGGCTCAATGCCGCCGGCTGGCCCAGCCGGGAATCGCCGGTCTGCGGCAACTGCACCCTGACCTGGATTCCCTTCTCCTCGGCGATCGGGTGCACGATGTCGATCACCGAATTGATTATGTCCGCGACCGAGAACGCCACCGAGTCGCGATCCATCAAGCGGTCGCCGCCTCGCGCCATTTCAATGAGGTCGTTGGCGATCTGGCTGAGGCCGAACGCCGCGCTGTATATGAGACCGAGTTGACGCTCCTGCACCACGTTGATCGCCCCGGAACGCGCCTTATGCAGCGTCTCGGAGAGGAAAAGGATCGAGGTGAGCGGTGAGCGCAGGTCGTGCGCGACCTGCACGATCAACTCGAGCCCATCGGGTCCCGAGAGCCGCGAGGCGAATCGCTCGCTGGCATCGCGGTCCATTTTCGCCTGCAGACGCTCGAGGGTGCGCAGCAGCTCCACCAAATCGATCGCGCTCGCAAGGTCGTCGCGGCTGCTCAACCGGTCGAGCAGGGTTCGCCGAAAGAGCTCGATTGCCCGGCGCGCCCGGCCAGGCGTAGAGATCGTCGGCACACCGGCGGACGGGCCTCCGTCCGAATCCCTGAGTACATCGCACAACGCGGTGACGAAGCCAGCTACCTCGTCGCGTGCGTCAGCGTCCTCCTCTCGGGCCCATAGCGCCACCGCGTCGGCCACGACCTGTGGAAGCAGCTCGGCGAGAGCCGCCTGAGGCTCGAGCGGCTCGGCGCCCGGCTCGACCGGAAGCCGAAGTACCGGCACCTCGCGCCGTCCGCGATGCGGGATCCGCTCCGTCAGGTCACTCACTGCCAGACGGAGGCTGGGCTATTCGCCAAAACCGGCAAGATCATCCCGTCGCACGTTATGCTTTTCCATGAGCCGGTAGAGTGTGGTCCGATCGATGTTCGCCAATCGAGCCGCTTTTGACATGTTTCCGCCAGCGCGCGACACCAGCCGCGTGAGGTACTCCTGCTCGAACTGCGCAATCAGGCGGTCCTTCGCCGGATGATACGGTTCATCCATGATACCCGCGAACATCGCACCATCACTCTGGAACGAAGGGGCGTCATCGTAAACGGGGATGTCGTCCGGCTGGATCGGCTGTCCCGATTCCACGAGCACGGCAACGTGTTCGATTACATTCTGCAGCTCGCGAACGTTCCCTCGCCACGGCCGAGAGCGCAAGTATTCGAGGCTGGCTTCGGTGAGCCGCGGCGCGGTATCGCCAGCCGGCCGATGCCGTTCCCAGTAATACGAGAGAAAGTGATTGGCCAATAGGGCAATGTCTTCCGGACGCTTGCGGAGCGGCGGCAGCTTGATCGGAACCACGCGCAGGCGATAGTAGAGATCCTCACGCAGCAGGCCCTGTCCCACAGCCTCCTGGGGATCCTTATTGGTGGCGGAGACGAATCGCACGTCAACCACCGCATCCTGCTGCTCGCTGCCGACCCGCCGCACTACTCCATCCTGCAGCACGCGCAGGAGCTTGGCCTGCAGCGGCATGGACATCTCGGTGAGCTCATCGAGGAAGAGCGTTCCGCCGTTGGCCGTCTCGAGCAGGCCGGGCTTGTCACGATCGGCCCCGGTGAAGGCACCCTTCCTGTGACCAAACATTTCGGACTCGAGAAGCGGCTCCGGCATAGCCGCGCAGTTGATCGGCACCAGCTTGCGACCGGCGCGCCGCGAATGGCGATGGATGAACTGCGCGATGACTTCCTTACCCGTGCCGCTTTCGCCGCTGATCATGACCGAAGCATCGGTCGGGGCAACCTTGCGTGCGAGCTCCACCGCCTTCCGAAAGGCTGGCGAGACGCCTAGCAGGGTGATCTTGTCGCTGTTGCCGCTCTGCTTGAGCAGCTGGAGTCGCAGATCGCGCGTTTCCCGGGCGACGAGCACGGCGTGCGCGGCGCGTCCGACGAGGACCTGCAGGTGCGTCGCGGAGAACGGCTTGGGAAGGTAATCCCAGGCTCCGACCCGCAGCGCCTCGATGCTCGTGCCGACGCTAGGGTTGCCGGTCATTACGATCACGATCGTGTCGCGGTGCGCCTCGAGGGCGGCCCGCAGGATCTCCATCCCCGAAACCGGGGTCATATAGAGATCGACGAGGATGATGTCGAACTTGCGCCGCTTTACGGTTTCGAGCGCCTCATCCCCGCGGCCGATGAAGCTGACGTTGTAGCCATCGAGCTGAAGCACGCTGGCACACCCCTCGCGAAGGGTGCGGTCATCGTCGACGATCAGAAGCCGCAGGCTCGCCTTGATGTCCGGCGGAATGGATAGCTGATCACGCGTACCCTCTTCCGATGGGCTGCCTATTTCAATATTTGGCGTGGACGCAGTGGACATAGTTAGTTCTTCTGATGCATCGGACATCGCACGCGAAACCGGATATAAAGGAGAATGCGCGCGCCGGGGTGGACGAGCGAACCGGGGCGTGGTCGACGAGGTAGCGGGCATAGCTACGGGTCGCTATTGCAGGTGTCAATCTGAATGTTGTTTCCATATCACACCCGACTGTGTCAGTAAGGCCACATCGTTGTAGGTGACGACCAACACTGCACCCGGTCACGTTGGTACTAAACTGAGCAACGGTAGCACGTTGCGGTTGGGGCCGTTCTTGCGTCAATCGCAGGGCTGATCAAATATGAGCAATACGACGCGTCCGCCGGTGTGATGTAGGTCGCGTCAACTCCATAGAGGGACGTTTCTGAATGTCGAGCGAATATCTCCCAGCTCCACTGCCCCCCGAGTACTCCTATCCGGCAGATGTAGGAGCGCCACAGCAAAGCTGGCCGGCCCAGGTCGCTGAAGAGCCGCGCGGCGGTTATCAGCTGGAACGAATATTCAGCGCCCTCAAGCGCTATAAATGGCTGATCGCAGGCCTGTTCATCCTGG